>CAYXWE010000662.1:0-2994 GCA_964468145.1 uncultured Pleurocapsa sp. | reverse complement strand
GTTCAATGTTTATTGGCACGCTCTTTCTAACGCTTCCAAATTCCCCCGCATAGCTAGAAAATAATATTGTGAATCGGTTTCTCCCGACTCTAAAGGGTCGATCGCTTCTAAGGGTAGATTTAAGTCACTGGATATCTGTTGGATGCGATTGTCTTCAATTCCAGGTTCAGTAAGCAAGGCTTTAACTTGATATTCTTCGGCTGTTTGTTGTACTCGTTGAATATCTTTAGGAGTAATACTATCTTCAGGAATTTCTACAATGGCTTCTTGTATCAGTCCGTAGCGTTGAGCTAAATAAGCAAAAGCATCGTGAAAAGTTATAAAATTGCAGCCTGCGAGGGGTGCTAATCGTTGTTGAAATTCGCTGTCTAGCTGTTGTAGTTGCAGAATATAAGCATCTGCATTGCTACGATAGCTATCTGCATTATTGGGGTTTATAGCAATCAATCTATCTCTAATAGTCGCTACCTGTTGTTGCGCTAATACTGGATCTAACCAAACGTGGGGATCTCCCTCTTCATGATGATGTCCGTGTCCGTGTTCTTCCCCTTCGTGTTCTTCATGTTCTTCTTCATCGTGTTCGTCGTGTTCCCCTTCGATTACTTCAATACCCTCACTAGCTGTAATTTGCTGAAGATTGGAGTTACCAGCATTGGCTACTAAACTCGATAGAAACTCTTCGATACCCAAACCATTTTCCACTAACACATCTGCCTCCGATAGTAGTTTGGCATCGTCAGGGGTAGCTTGATAGTCATGAACTTCTGCACCAGGGGATATTAGAATATCCACTTCGCCTGTATCTCCCACCACAGCTTTGGTAAACAAGTGAACTGGCAGAAAAGTTGTGACAACTTTAGGACTGGAATTATTTTGTGCGGTGGCTGTCGTATTTAAAGCGATCGCACCCAAACAAGTGATGCTGGTAATTAGAGAGCGTTTTAAAAACTTGATTTTAAAAGTTTTGAATAAATGAAAAGACATCTCGTAGATTTAAAATAATGATAATCATTATCATAAAACAAAAATCATAAATTTTGGTTCACTACAGATATTTTTTACATTATAATCAGTGTCACCGCACGGACATCTCACGGGGTTGCCCCAGACTCGTGAGATGTCCGTTCGGAAATTACGCTCGATCTCCGGGCTAACCAGCAAGGTTTTCTCGATGCAGGATGACCGCCCGAACCCGCGCTCTTATTAATTATTTGGTAATGCAAGAGTATTGATTTATAAACCAGCTTTTGAGATCGGTAAATCAAAATTAATAAAATTAGCCATACTGTTCCTCTGTATCGAGATCGAAAAGTATCTGTAAAGAACGCAAACAATGACGACGAGCTTCAATATCTTTTTGAGTCCTTAACTGCACCATTGGCTCGTGCAGAATCTTTTTAACTATTCCTCTAGTTAAAGCTTCAATAACTTCCTGATGTTTTTCGGCAAACTCAGAACCCAAGCGAGATAAAGCTTTTTCCATTTCTTGCTCTCGAATAGTTTCTACTTTAGTACGCAAACAGCTAATAGTAGGAACTGTTTCTAGCGATCGCCACCAGTTAATATAGTTAGCCACTTCTTGTTCGATAATACCTTCAGCTTCTAATGCCATTTGACGACGGCTTTCTTGGTTTGCTGCTACCACTGCTTTAAGATCGTCTACGTTGTAGGCACTAATACAACCAAGTTCGCTCACATCTCCTGCCACATTTCTAGGCACAGAAATATCTACCAGCATCAAATCTTTTTCCAAAGTTAAATGAGTTTCTAGCTTGACTCGATTTAAAATTGGCTCGGTTGCTCCCGTACTAGTAAATACTAAGTCAGATACCGCTACAGCCTCCATCATTTCGCCGATGGGGTAAATTTTAAAGTTTGCCTTGGGAAATTGTTCGGAAAGTTTTTGCGCTCGTCGGTGAGAACGGTTTACTACCGAAATATCTGTAACGCCCTTCGAAATCAAATGCTTGACCAACAAGCAAGCCATTTTACCCGCACCGATAATAGTGATGCTATAGCCTGGAAGATTATCAACTTTCGTATGCACCAATTCCACTGCAGCAGAACTAATGGAAACTGCTCCCGTACCAATACTCGTTTCGCTACGAACTCTTTTTCCTGTAGAGATAGCTTGCTTAAATAGCTTGTCTAATAGTTTTCCCAAACCTTTATACTTCAGCCCTAGCTTGTGGGTGTTTTTGACCTGAGCTAGAATTTGCCCTTCTCCCAAAACCAAACTCTCCAAACCTGCAGACACCCGCATCAGGTGGCGTAAAGCATCTTCTCGTAACAAAGTAAATAAATTAGGACGCAGTTGTCTTAGGGGTAATTGAGCTTTATCGGCCAAAAATTGGCTGATTTCCTTGACTCCCTGCTCTATATCTCTAGCAACACCATAAATCTCTAGGCGGTTACAGGTACTGATAATCGCAATTTCTTCGATATGAGGATAGCCTTTTAGTACTGCGATCGCTTCTTCTATATTTGCTTCGGGAATGCTCAGTTTTTCACGCACGTCCACTGAAGCAGTTTTATGACTTAAACCAACAACTACAATATTCATTATGTTTCTTTACAAGTTTTTTTTGCCCCAACTAGATATTCAAAGTTAAGCAAAGAATCTTCTATATTTTATAAATTTTGTCTCGATCGAGTTTTTTTAAAACGTAATTAAGAAAAGGCAATAGTAAAAGAAAAAATCTTTCACCATATGCCTTTATCCTTATCAAGTTATACAGTTTTGTCGTACCTTATGACAGTAGATCGCGATTTCGATTTACATATCTTTAACTATCTAAAACTATCTAAGGCAAATATCTCAATTATTTATATCGAGCAGAATTTAGTGCAATTGTAAAGACTTGGGCTGGTCAAACATATGTACTGTATCGACAAAACGAGCCGTTTTAGACTGAGAAGAAATTACCAAACTTTCAGTTCTAGCACCCCCTTTAAAGAAGCGAACGCCATTCATCAAAGTACCAGGAGTAATAC
>CAYXWE010000661.1:0-2994 GCA_964468145.1 uncultured Pleurocapsa sp. | reverse complement strand
CCCTACCTAATTGAGGAGTAGCTAAGATTATTAATTGATTTAGGGCTGTTTCACAATTATCGGGAAATTGCTCTATTTCCCCTGCACTTTTACTCGATAGTTCTTGTTTCTTTCTTTCTAACTGATAAATAAGATTGAGAGATGAGGGAGGATCTATTAGATTAATGTTCCTACAGAATTGTTCTAAATCATTGGCAGTAGATTTGTAATTTGAGTTTTTTTGCTGGTCTTGATTCAACGAATTGTAGTAATTATTGATTGCCACAACGAAAGGAACTAGTAAAACAAATCCCGCTAAAGTAAATAAAGAAGCAAATTTAGTTAGAGGAGATAAGCTTTGGGGAGTTGCATTAGTACTCAATTGTTTTTGGTGAGCTTTTGCTGGTGTTCTCTTCTGGGCAATATTGTCTTTTTTGATAGCGTTATGTTGCTGCTTTTGGGGAGGATTAATATTAGTAAATGCTAACCCATTTAATGAAGCTTCTCCATCAGTTTTTATTCGATTATTTATAGGTTCTGGAGCTACTGAATTTAAATTAGTTTTAGCCTTCGAGATGTTCTGCTTTTCCAGCCTATAGATCTCTTTTGCTAACCAATCTTGATTAAAAATTTGTTGATAAATTAAATTAGTAACTTTAAGCTGCTTGTGCAGGGAAGATGTACCATTTGAAGCGGGCTTATCCCTTACGATCAAACCTAGATTGAGTAGCTCTTGTTGTTCTTTAGTTGCTCGATATTCTTGACCACCGCATAATAATATCGAGCGATATTCTTTTAAAAGTAAAAGTGGTTGGCATTTTGAATTTTTTAATAGGTTTTCTTTAATCGATCTAATATAAGTACCTAGCTGACTAGTCTGCCAATTTCTAATTAAAGAATTTTCAATTAGTTTGTCTACCGCATCTATTTCCATTCCCGCAGGAATATTGAAGTTGGAATCGGCAAAAATACGACAAATACTCTTTGTCAAAATAGCATTTCCTCCCGTCCAGGCTAAAATACGACTTAGAATTAGAGAATAATATACATACTTATGTTCTAGTTTTAAATACTCTCGATCGTATTTTTCTAAATCTATTAAAGATATTAATTCGGGGGGGTGTGAAGATAAAGCATCCAAAAAGAAATTAACAGTATTTCTTTCTACCCAACCTTTTTGCACTGCCAGATCGCCAAACTTTATTTTCTTTCTCTTTTGTTCTTTTAAGATTGTTTGGACTTGCTTTTCATTTAATAAAGAAGCTTGAGTTAAATAGTAGCCAATAGGAAACTGTTGACCTTCCTCTTTTATTTTTTCCCATTTATCTACAAAAAATGCCACAGTTTGAGTTTTTACTGCTTCTTGTAAAACTAAGATTTCTCCTAGTTTCATAGAAGTGTATTCTGACTGCAGCAGCAATGCTTGTTCTAATTGATCTTCTGAAATTAGTCCAGCATTTTTTAAGAGTTTACCTATAGGTAAGGTCTTAGTTTTGTTAGGCATTTATAGATTAAAAAAAGTTTTATAAGATTGAAATTTTATTAGTTTTTTATAACTGTTTTAATTTTTTAGAGAGGTGAATAACCTCACAAAATGAATAATTTTCTTCAGTTTTATATTGGTTTTACGGCGATTCCTCGATACATATAACCAATTACTTTTGGTAACTTAGGTGCATAAAACCGATCGAGGGTTATATCGGGAAATTTCTGTCGGACTATAAGGAATGACTAAATTGGAATAAAAACCCATTTTTGAAGCTTTTTAGTAAAACAGTTAATAGTTTTTGGTTTTGGCATAAAATTGATTCTGCCTGAGTTAACTTTCATTCTCTCAATTGCCATGCAGTTTCAAGAAATCGTGACCAAGCTAGGTTCAATAGCCAAAAACAATAGTCTCAATCAAACCCAGAGTCTTAACCCCGAAATTGCGGGAGTAGCTGCTATAGATAAGGCTACACCACGCACATTGAGCTATGTCGAAGGAGGGAAGTTTTCGGCAATGATTGCTACCACCAACGCAGATGCCTTAATTTTACCTACTAATGAAACCTTGCAGTCTCAGGCAGCCTCTAGAAATATTGCTTGGATTGCAACCCCCCAACCAAGACTTTTATTTGCCCAAGTTATTGCTCTTTATTATCAACCTTTCAAACCCTCACCAGTCATCCATCCTACCGCAGTTATTCCTCCCAATACTAGGATAGGACAAGATGTATCTATTGGTGCGAATGTTGTTATTGAAAGTAATGTTTCTCTAGGCGATCGCGTTACTATTCATCCCAATGTAGTAATTTATCCTGACGTTACTATCGGTAGCGATACGATTCTTCACGCTAACTGTACCATTCACGAGCGATCGCAAATCGGCTCTGGTTGCGTGATTCATAGCGGTGCTGCCATCGGCTCGGAAGGTTTTGGCTTTGTACCCACGGCAACGGGCTGGTACAAAATGGAGCAGTCTGGCTATACAATTCTCGAAGAGGGGGTGGAAATTGGCTGCAACAGTGCGGTAGATCGTCCTGCAGTGGGAGAAACGAGAATCGGAAGCAATACTAAAATAGACAATCTGGTACAAATCGGACACGGTTGTAAAATTGGTCGCAACTGCGCTATGGCTTCTCAGGTAGGACTGGCGGGGGGAGCAATAATTGGTAACGGGGTGATGTTGGGGGGACAAGTAGGAGTCGCCAATCAGGTTACGGTAGGCGATCGCGTTATTGCTACGGGACAAACTGGCATCACGGGCAATGTCCCCCCAGGTGAAATGATTTCGGGAATGCCCCATATTTCTAGTAAGCTCTATCGTCGATTATTTGTGATGTATAAAAGATTGCCTGAAATGTATCGGGTATACAAGGAGTTGAAAAAACAATCTGAGTAGTTAGTTGTTGGTTATTGGTCATTAGTTATTGGTCATTGGTCATTGGTCATTGGTCATTGGTTATTGGTCATTGGTCATTGGTCATTAGTGACTTACTCTTCTACTCTCCTACTTGTCTAAAGATACATTTG
>CAYXWE010000660.1:0-2999 GCA_964468145.1 uncultured Pleurocapsa sp. | reverse complement strand
AGCTTTAACTGTATCGCTGTAGCTGCTTGATTATTATCTGCAGCAAACTTGGAGATCATTTCTTGCATTTGGTTGCCAACCAAATGAGAAGCAACGCTTACTACTCCCACTGCCCCTACAGTCAGCATGGGCAAAGTCAAAGCATCTTCCCCCGAATAAATTGCAAAAGAATCAGGGGTCAAGCATTTTATTTTGCAGGCTTGCTCCAAATCTCCACTGGCTTCTTTAACTGCAACTATATTGCTAATTTGAGCTAGATTGGCGATGGTTTCTGGTTCTAGATTGCGACTAGTCCTGCCAGGTACATTATATAACATCATCGGCAGGTCTGGTGCAGCATTGGCGATCGCCTTAAAATGCTCGTATAGTCCCTGTTGGGGGGGTTTATTATAATATGGCACTACCTGCAGAGAACCATCCAAACCTAATTTAGCAGCTTCGACCGTAGCTGCGATCGCTTCGGTAGTGGAATTAGACCCCGTACCTGCAATAATTTTGGCTCGACTGCCTACCGCCTGTTTTACAACTTGAAACAGCTCGTATTCTTCTTTCCAGCTTAGGGTAGGAGACTCCCCTGTCGTACCACAGATTACTAAGCCATCGTTGCCATTATTTACCAAATAGTCTGCTAGCTTTTCTGCTACCGCGTAGTTTACGCTACCATCTTCGGCAAAGGGTGTCACCATTGCTGCGATTACTCTACCAAAAGGTACATCATTCATGGATTGTATGGATTATTATTTCTTTTCGGTCGGTCACTACATTGAGCATCGAGCATTTAGCATTGCTCACTATTTAATATTCAACGTTCAATGATTGGTTACAAATATCAAACGCTCATTGCTGAGTCGGTTTTAGTTAATAAGTTTTTTTCTAGTAATAATTCGGCAATTTGAATTGCATTGAGAGCAGCACCCTTACGAATTTGATCGCCACAAAGCCACAATTCTAAGTTCTTTTCACTAGAAATGTCCTGGCGAATTCTACCTACTAAAACAGGATCTTTTCCTGTAGCATCGATGGGCATGGGAAAATAGTTGCTCTGCCAATCTTCGACTAGTTTGACTCCTGCTGCCGAACCAATCAATTCTCTAGCTCGATCGACATCAAAAGGGCGATCGAACTCTATGTTAATTGCCTCGGAGTGGGCGCGTAATATCGGTACACGGACGCAGGTAGCCGTAACTTTTAATTCGGGGGCATCAAAAATTTTCCGCGTCTCATTGACCATTTTCATCTCTTCCTCGCAATATCCTCGTTCGTCTAGAGGGGAATTATGGGGAAATAAATTAAAGGCAATGGGATAGGGCAAGACTTCCGCTTTGGCTTGTTTGCCGTCTAAAATATCTCTTGCTTGAACTTTTGCTTCTTCCATCGCTCTTGCTCCTGCACCAGAAGCAGATTGATAAGTCGAGACAACTACCCTTTTGATGGGTTGTACCTTATGCAAGGGATATATTGCCACTCCCATTAAAATTGTGGTGCAGTTGGGGTTAGCAATAATACCCTGGTGTTTGGCTGCTGCTTCGGGATTGATTTCTGGCACAACCAAAGGAACATCTTCATCCATGCGGAAAGCACTAGAGTTATCAATGACTACTGCTCCTGAGGCGATCGCGCTTTTTGCCCAGGTTTTGGAAGTAGAGCCACCTGCAGAAGCCAGCACAATATCTACGCCTTGAAATGATTTGTCGCTAACCGCTTCTACAGTCAAATCTTGACCTTGAAAAGTAATTTTACTGCCTGCCGAACGAGGAGAAGCTAATAATTTTAATTCCTGGAGAGGAAAATCGCGCTCTGCTAACAGTGCCAAGAGTTCTTGACCGACTGCTCCTGTTGCTCCCAATATGGCTACATTAACTTTTTTAGACAATTATTTTTACCTCCATAGATTTGCTTTTAATTTAATTTGTTTTCACTTCTATCTAGAATTTAAGCTTTTTCTTGATGTATCGCGATCGCTTAATCAACACCTGTATGTCTGAAACTCAATATAATACTCTCGTTCGATTCAATTACTTATCTATCCGACAATGAGGCTGCGATTTCAGTATCGATTGATTCTACCATAGTGCCTCAACTGTAAAGAGCGTCATTCATAGTAATTAATTTATAGTGATTGAGATAGCTTGACGATCGGACTGTATATTTTAAAAAATGTAGCTTCTGCAATAGATATATTATTATGTCTATTGGCTAATAAGGAAATTACTAAGGCTATAGTTATTCAAGCAAAAACTATTAAGCTACAAGCAGCTTTGCTAGATCGCACTATTTGTATTTTAAACTTTTTGTTTAGCTAATAATACCAAAAGCATTCTCGAACAAGACAGTTTAAAGACCATCAAAAGCAAAGAGCGTGTTTAATTTTTAACTTTACCTTAAGTTAATCCCGACAGAAATCCGCCATACAATCAATTAAGTAGTTTTGAGATAGAAGCACCGAACATGAAAGTAACCCAGGAGAGACTTCCTGAAAGTCAATTAGGTCTAAATATAGAAATTGCCCCCGAAGCATCTCGTAATGCTTACGAAAAAATGGTGCAAAACCTTTCCCGTTCCAGCAATATTCCTGGGTTTCGTAAAGGGAAAGTACCCCGTCAGGTTCTTTTGCAAAGAATTGGCAATCAAAGAATTAAAGCTGCTGCCCTAGAAGAACTGATTCAAAAATCTCTAACCGATGCGATCGAGCAAGAATCAATTGAGGCTTTGGGACAGCCCAATTTGCGTTCTAATTTTGAAGAACTTTTGGGACAATATAACCCAGGAGAGGTGCTGACTTTTTCCATTGCCGTAGATGTACCTCCTACATTAGAACTGGCTGACTATAGCAATCTGAGCGTTAAGGCAGAAGAAATAGTCTATCAGCCCGAAAAGGTTGATGAATTTATCGAACAACGACGAGAACAAAAAGCAGATCTCGTACCAGTCGAAGATCGCCCCGCGAGCATGGGAGATGTGGCATTTGTTGATTTTAAAGGAATTTTAACTGAAGAAGA
>CAYXWE010000659.1:0-3013 GCA_964468145.1 uncultured Pleurocapsa sp. | reverse complement strand
GGTCGTTAAAATGCCGAAAAAAGCTCTTTTTTTCTAATTGATGACACGCCCTAATAAAATGGCTTAAGTTCAGGGTAGCTCAACTGAAGTTGGTTTTGCGATATGGGGTAGTCCCCAACCTAGCTTCTCTCGGAGAATGCGGAAGAATTCAGGCGATCGCAAACGAATAAAGCGAGCGGGGTAAATAGACTTGTCAATTTGAATTAGATCGTCTGGTACGATATAACAGCCACCATTCCCATCTACCACCATTACCATCTGATTGGGAGTAGCAGGAAATACTCTTACCGATTCGCGATCGCTAAATACCAAAGCGCGAGAAGCTAAAGAATGAGGGCAAATAGGAGCTAGCTGAAACACGGGAACGTCTGGAGTGACTACAGGGCCTCCCGCGCTCAAAGAATAAGCAGTCGAGCCTGTGGGAGTCGAAATGATAATGCCATCTGCTGCCACATCTACAGGTGCGTGTTTGCCTATTTTGACTTCAAAATGACACATACTGGTCAGTGGCTCTCGATGTAAAACCATCTCATTGAGACTGAGAGCTTCCCAGAGCAAAGCATCATCTCGAAATACTTTCACCGCTAGCATCGAACGTTCTTCTATTTCGTAGTCCTGAGCCAACAACAACTCTAAGGCTTCATCCAAATGACTGAGGTAAGTTTCAGTTAGAAAACCCATGTGACCCGTATTGATAGTCAACAAGGGTATTCTATAAGGAGCAAGTTGTCTAAAAGCAGACAAGACTGTACCATCACCCCCCAAAACAACGGCAAATTTGACATCTGGATCGAAATTGGGAGGAGCGAGCCTATCGATTCTAGTGTGACATACGGGACTACCAGGAGTTGAATATTGTAATATCCCTCCTACTCCTGTCGTCATTCTTACATCCCACCCCGAAGCAGTAAATTTTTTTTCTATTTCTGAGGCAACTTTGCAAGCTATGGGCTTGATATCGTTATAAACAATGCCTGCTTTTGGCTTTGGCACAACTAATATATTTATCCTGTACTAATCTGAATTATTGTTTAATTCCCCAGGGTACGGTTGCACTCTGGCGATAAAATATTGGCTATTCGTCAATTTAAAATAGGTATTAAATCATTATCTTCTAGCCTATCGTGTAGCAGCAAAAAATCATAGTCTGCTTTACTCAAGATAGAGGCTAAATACCAACGCCCGATAATGAAAACTATTTTCTGCTCCTTTAATTCAGAATATTCATAGTAGCGGGATAATCGATTGCTAGTCTTGAGGCTGCCAATTCAGTTTGGGGCAGCGACACCAAGATAAAATCTTGTTCAAGCTACTTCTAGCTTGCTTTGACGAGCTTAAGCTAGATTGATTTCCGCCAATCGTCGTTTCATCGACAATCATTTTTAAGGCATCTGGATCTAAATTATCATCAAAGAGAGTTTCGCCATCGTAGATTGCGCCTGCTAGGCAAGTATTATCGAGCTGAACGTTTTTGAAATTAGCTCCCCTGAGATTGACTCCTTGAAGATTAGCCCTTTTGAGATTGGCTCGTTCTAAATTTGCTCCTTGAAGATTCGCTCCTTTGAGATTGGCTCGTTCTAAATTTGCTCCTTGAAGATTAGCCCGTATTAAGGAACAATTCTCAAAGTTAGACAAACAAAGATATGTTTTTTCAAAGCTAGCTCGATCTAAATTAGAATTGCTCCAGTTGATTTCAATTAAATTGGAAAAATTAAAGTTGGCTTTTGCTAAGTTTAATGATTTTAATTTGACAGCCGTTAAAAAACTATTTGGAAAATCGCGGGCTCCCTGGCTGTATTTCTTTATCAATTCACTTTTACTTTGTATATTTTTAAACATTTTTACTAAGAATTGATTTTTTTTAAAATAATAGCTAACATTAATTGACCTAATTCTATCTAGTCAATTAGAAACTGTCATTAGTGTTTTTAGCTGATTTATCGAAAAATATTGAATTTTAATATGTTCGACCGCCATTATTTAGCTAAAAATAGAAAACATGGGTCAGTATTTAATTAAAAGGGTAGCGATCGCCATACCTACTTTGATTTTTATCAGTATAATTATCTTTACCATTTTGGCATTAGCTCCAGGAGATCCCCTAGGTGAATTTGCTTCCAATCCAGCAATTACTGCTGAAGTTAGAGAAAATATCCGTAAATCTTTTGGTTTAGATCGACCAATCTATATTCGTTATATTAAATGGTTCACGTCTTTTATCAAGGGAGATATGGGCTATAGTTTTAATAGTAGAAGTCCTGTTTTTGAGCTTTTGATTCAAAGATTGTCTACTACTTTTTGGGTAGTAGGAATTGCATATTTTTTAGGATTACTAATTGCTTTTCCTTTAGGTATTATTTCGGCGATCGCGAGATATTCTGTTACAGATAGAATAATTACGACAATCGCTTTTCTGGGGTTTTCAATTCCGCCTTTTTTTACAGGATTGCTATTTATAATTGTTTTTAGCGTTTGGTTGCGCTGGTTTCCCTTCATCTACAACAGTACTCTTCAGGTAACAGATTGGCAGAGCTTTATTACTCAAGTAAAACAGTCAATTATGCCCATCTCAGTTTTGGCTCTATACCATTGCGCAATTTTAATGCGTTTTATTCGCTCGGCAGTTACGGATGAATTAAAACAAGAATATGTCAAAACAGCCTTATCCAAAGGATTGAGTAAATTTGCAGTAATCAAAAATCATGTATTGCGCAATGCGATGATTCCTGTTGTCACTTTGATTGCTTTAGATGTTCCGAGCATCTTTACAGGGGCATTAGTTACCGAACAAGTATTTCGCGTACCTGGTATTGGAGCATTGCTAATTGATTCAATTTATCGTAGCGACACTCCTGTAGTGATGGCGATCGCTTTTATTTATGCCAGTTTAATTGTATTTTTCAATTTGATTGCAGATTTGGTATACGCTCTACTCGATCCTAGGGTCAAATATTAAAAGATCGATCTTGAGAGATAATGAAATAATAGCGAAAAAAGCAATTGTCAAATCTAC
>CAYXWE010000658.1:0-3015 GCA_964468145.1 uncultured Pleurocapsa sp. | reverse complement strand
CCTCGTACAGCTTTAATAATGGCTAAAGCTAAAATTATTAGGGCGATAGTTTCAATAATTATTTTTAATAGGGCAACTACTTCCAAGAGCAAACCTTCTGCATAATGATTCAACTGCATAATGGGGCTGACTAACTCCCTCTCAATCTCCGCAGTCGCTATACATTTAACATTTAACATTTAACAAATTACATTTAGCAATTTACATTCAGCATTTATTTTCCCTTATTCTGTGTTTGGGGAATGTCTAGCTCATAACACTGCATCTGGGGAAAGTCTGCCTCGATAATATTCATTACTAATTCTCGTTTTCGGCGATCGCGACAGATAAACTGAGCAGTGCCGTCTCCTTGGGAGCCTACTCCTTTGCCACCATAGATATAAGGCTTTAAAGATGGACGATCGAGTAGTTTATATAAAATCGGCGATCGCAGCTGAGATGGACAGGCAGGAGTTAGATAGCGATCGAAGTTCATTTGAGCTAAATTCATTAGTTGACCAATTGCTGCGCCATCGCCGTGTTGGATTGCCCCGATTGCCTGTTGCACGATACTTTGATTGATTTGACCTAAATATTTTTGTACGCCAGCTTCTATGTGATTTTGAGCGGTAGGATAACACTTATTTAATTGAGTCAAGATAGTCTGAGTATCTTTAGCACCAGCTAAATCGACAATAATTAAATAAAGATTTGCTCCCACTGCTAAAGGCTCGATCTCGGTGCGATCGCCTTTGAAGGTCATTAATATAGGTTGACTGCCATAGGCACAGGCTTGGTCTAGTCTGCCACACTGACTGGCAGTATGTCTTTCTCCGCAATAAGCCAAATCCATTTCTGCTTCGGTGGTAAGCCCAAGTTTGTAGAGTTGGTTAAAAGCTCTAGCTACCAAAACGCAAATTGCAGCACTAGAAGATAAGCCTTTCTTGAGGGGCAAACTCATGGCATAGTTATCGATCGCCAGACCTCCAACCCCATAGCGCACCATGGCTTCATAAGCGACTCCCGCTACATAACCGTAAAAATTGTCAGTTTGTGCCGTATTTAGCAACAAATTTCGCTCCATTGCTAAGTCCAGACTTTGAGGATAATTAATCGTATGAAACAATAAGCGATCGTAAAGCTGCACCTTGGCAGAGATTCCTTGGTTAGTACCGACTACAATCGCATAACCAGGAGCGAGTGCGGAATTGACTTGACAATATTGGGCAGCCCAGTCACTATGTTCCCCAAATAGACAAAGACGACCAGGAATAAATAAGTCCATAGCGGATCGATATTCGGCAGTAAATTAATTGATTCTTTGATTTTGATACAATGTTGAGTCGTAATCTGCAATTATCCTCTCGACATAGATTTCTCATATTTCTACAGATTCAATTAAAACTTGCTTGGCGACCTAAATCAACATGGCTCAATTTTTATCTACCAAACTTTTAACCACTACCTTCCTGGCATTGACGAGCTTACTCAACCCTCTAGGAATCGGCGCGGTCAAAGCAGCGGAAGGGCCATATTGTCAATTTGTACCAGCAGAGGTAGAAGCTAAAGAAAAGCTACTCAGAAGCTCGATTGACGATCCGACGACGGCGATTGCCTATGAAGCGATCTTGCAGCAGCATAGCGAAATGCTGCAGTTGTGTCGCAGTCAGACTTGGCCAGAAGATCAGGCGGTTTGGTTGCGTCTGTATCCCTGTGATGCCAATCCTGGCTCGATCGACTATGTCCTCGATCGTATTGTCAATCTCGGTTATAACAAAGTCCACCTGGAAGTATTTTATGACAGCCAAGTTTTGTTGCCATCGGCAGACAATCCAACCCCCTGGACACCAGTGGTTAACACCCCCGAAAAGCAGAATGTCGATTTATTACAGCAGACGATTGATAAGGCACACCAACGGGGTTTGAAGGTTTATGCCTGGCTGTTTACCATGAACTTTGGCTATACCTACGCACAACGTAGCGATCGCCAGTCTGCTTTAGCTCGAAATGGTATGGGACAAGATACTTTAACCTTCGTTCACGACCGCTCCCAGGCATTTATCGACCCCTATTCTCCTCAGGCACAAACAGACTATTACAATTTGGTGCAAGAAGTACTCGAACGTCAGCCCGACGGTATTTTATTTGACTATATACGCTATCCTCGCGGTATTGGCGGTCAATCCTACGTCCATAATGTCCGCGGTCTCTGGATCTATAGCGAGTCTTCTTTGAATGCTTTATACGACCGCGCTGGCAATAAAAAAGGACAGGCAGTAATTGAGAAGTACGTCGAGACTGGGGATATAACGGTTTCCGATATCAAGGCGATCGATTTGCAGTTTCCCCAAGAAGCTCGTGCTAAATGGCAAGGTCGTCCCTATCTACCAGATGATAAGGCAACAGTCGAATCTCGTCGCGATAATCTTCACCGAGATCTCTGGTTTTTTTCTGTAGCTCATGCTGCCCAAGGTATTATCGATTTTCTCTCATTTGCTGCCAAACCCGCCCAAGACCGCAATCTTCCTGCAGGAGCAGTATTTTTCCCCGATGCTAATCGTTTGGTGGGGACTACCGCTTTTGATTCTCGTCTCCAAGCCTGGGATAAGTTTCCTGCAGATCTCCAATGGCATCCCATGGCTTATGCAGTTTGCGGAGAAAAAACCGACTGTATTACCGATCGAATCGAAACCGTACTAAAAACTGCTAGCGAAAAAACTACCGTAATTCCTGCCTTGGCTGGAGCTTGGGGCAAAGTATACCGCGACCACCCCGCCCTAGAAACCCAGATCGAAGCCCTGCGCAAAGCGACTCCCGAGATTAATTCTATGAGTCATTTTAGCTATGCTTGGCAAGAGCCAGAACGCGATCGCCAGCGAAAAGAGTGTAATTTTTGATAAATTGTTGGTCTTTCCTGCTATGTCTGTTATAATAAATATCGTTGAAAAATTTGCGGATGTGGCGGAATTGGTAGACGCACTAGATTTAGGTTCTAGCGTTTTCGGACGTGAAGGTTCAAGTCCTTTCATCCGCATG
>CAYXWE010000657.1:0-3018 GCA_964468145.1 uncultured Pleurocapsa sp. | reverse complement strand
CTTAAGTTATCTTTAACTTCTTTTAATTTTAAAAATATTATTTGTAAATTTTGTAACTGTGAGAAATCGTCAAATTGGAATTCAATATAAGAATATGTATCTTTCATCCTCTAAATTAGCCAAGTAAAAGTAGGTCAATCTAATTAATAAATAGATTTTGCTTGAGGCACAGCCTCTTATCATATCAATTAACTATGACTTATAGTTAATTTTTTAAATGTAGAGATGAGATGGCTGTAGGCTACCTTTAGCTTATATAAGGATAGCGATCTTACCGTCAGCAACCTAAAACAGAAACAATCGCGATCTCGCTGACTGTTTTTTAATTATCCGTTAGACAATTAATTATTTATCATTTCAGGAGTAAAACCAATATTTTTGGCTGCTAATTCTGGCGCTAATTCGTAGTTCCATTACGATTCTATTGCTGGATTATCGTCCTTATGAAAAATAGGCGATCGCATCATTCTCCAAATAAACGAGTTAAATTAACAATTTCAAACTCAATATATAGTCAAGAATATTGGACTTATGCGGATAAATCATTCCCTTAGTGGATGCGATGACTTTTGGCGAAGAACAAAGGACAAAAAACCATAAACTTTGAATTGTCAAAATCATTCATGCCCATAGGTCTATTTATTCCCAAAAGCTATTATCCTTTACAAAATCGTTACCTCCCTTCTGCTTTAATCAAGAGATAAGATCGGGACTAACGTGACATCCTTGTCGCGGTTTATGATGTAATAATAGGATTTAATCAATGCATTATGCAAATAAACATACATCATTTACCATCAAATAGTATCAAAAAACACAAAATTTTTTAATATATCTACATAATCATGATTAAGTAGTAGCAGAATGATTATTTCGGTAACCAAGAATTAATAAAAACTGCAGCTCTTTAAATATTGAAACAGCAGTCAAAATAATAAGGGAGCGAAAATCGAGTATCTATTATTTTGAACCTATATTCTTAGCTACCCCAGTAACTTTATAATCAAATCCTCTTTGCAGAAACTAATCCGTAATATTTCAAGGTCTAAAATTTATGACTACTGAAGCCAATACTAAAGTCAAATTAAACAAAGTAGAAAAAGTAAAAGCAGCCAAAGATGGGCTAGATGTCAAAAACGAACTAGAACATTTTGCCAAGATAGGTTGGGAAGCAGTAGACAAGACAGATTTAGAAACCCGTCTCAAATGGTTGGGCATATTTTATCGTCCTGTAACTCCTGGGGAATTTATGATCAGAATGCGTATTCCCAATGGAGTTGTCACCAGCGAACAGATGAAAGTATTAGCTGGGGGAATTGAGCGTTATGGTGAAAACGGTACGGGTGATATTACCACTCGTCAGAATATCCAACTACGGGGAGTGCGTTTAGAAGATATTCCCGAACTATTTAATAAATTTCAAGAAGTAGGTTTGACCAGTATCCAGTCAGGAATGGATAACGTGCGCAACCTTACGGGTTCTCCTGTAGCGGGAATCGATCCTGATGAATTGATCGACACTCGCCAAATGAACCAGAAGGTTCAAGATATGATTACTAATAACGGTGAAGGTAATTATGCCTTTACCAATTTGCCTCGTAAGTTCAATATTGCGATCGAAGGTGCTAGAGATAATTCGATCCATGCAGAATTAAACGATTTGGCTTATATTCCTGCTTACAGAGATGGAGTGCTAGGTTTTAATGTTTTAGTCGGTGGTTATCTATCTGCCCAACGCTGTGCGGAGTCAATTCCGATGGGAGTATGGATACCTGCTAATGATGATGATGTAGTCGAATTTTCTCGCGCTGTCTTAACTGTATACAGCCAAAATGGTACAGCAGAAGGCTTGCGATCGAGTCGTCCCAAAGCCCGTATGATGTGGTTAATTGATAAATGGGGCGTGGAAAAATTCCGCAGTGAAATAGAAAAAGAGTTTGGCAAGCCTCTAGCACCTGCTGCAGAGAAAGACGAAATTACTCAAGACAAAAAAGATCATCTGGGCATACATGCCCAAAAACAGGCAGGATATAGCTTCGTTGGTTTGCACGTCCCCATGGGAAGGTTAAATGCAGAATCAATGTTTGAGTTAGCCAGACTAGCTGAAGTATACGGTAACGGTGAAATTCGCCTAACTGTAGAACAAAATGCCATTATTCCCCACATTGCTAACGAGAATATCGATACCTTCTTGAGCGAGCCTTTATTAGAGAAGTTTACAATTAATCCTAGCACTCTAATTCGTTCGGTTATTTCCTGTACTGGAGCGCGATATTGTAATTTTGCTATTATTGAGACTAAACAAAGAGCTTTAAAACTAGCTCAAGAACTAGATCGAGAATTAGATATACCCAATCGCGTTAGACTTCATTGGACTGGATGCCCCAACTCCTGCGGACAACCCCAAGCAGGGGATATTGGCTTGATGGGAACAAAAGTACGTGTGGATGGTAAAGCTGTAGAAGGAGCAAAAATCTTTTCTGGTGGAAAAGTGGGCAAAGGTGCCGAACTTGGCACGATGATTAATAAAGGCGTAGCAGCAGACGATCTTAAAGCAACCTTGCGCAATTTGTTAATTGAAAAATTTGATGCCAAGCTCAAAGACGGCGTAGTAATAGAAGAACCCGTACAGAAAATAGAAGCTCCCAAATCAGATTCTAATGGCTCGGCAAATGGTTCTACCAAAACCAAAATGTTTTTAGCTAACTCCTGGAAAGAAACAGCCTGTGCTGAAGGTGAATATATTTTGGATGCAGTTGAGAAAGTAGGAGTAGAGATCGAAAGTAGCTGTCGTGCTGGAACTTGTGGTACTTGTACCGCCAAAGTTTTAAAAGGTGAAGTAACTTATGAAGAAGACTATGATGCTTTAAGCGGTTTAGAACCAGGAGAAATTTTGACCTGTTGTGCCAAACCAGTGAATTCGGTGGTATTGGACGCTTAAAAATCAAATAATCGCTATCTATTGATACCAATTCTCTATGACAATGCACTAAATGTAATTGTACTCTTTTGCGTCTT
>CAYXWE010000656.1:0-3027 GCA_964468145.1 uncultured Pleurocapsa sp. | reverse complement strand
TGCCATCCATTTAGCAGCAGCAGGAGTAGGCTTATAAATGTTGTAGAAAGGTTCTGTAGGTAATGGGTCAGAAATACGATTTAACATTCGAGCTAGATTGCCATAATTTCGATGGAAATCACGAAAACGCTCGATTTGTTCGCGGTCGGGGGAAATATCTATAGCTTGATTCGCACTAAAAAGAATCTGCGTGGGATCTAGTTCTTGACTTTTTTCCTTCTCTGATGAGGAGGATTGCTTATCAGAAACTGGTTTCTTATTTACAGATGCTTGATTTGTTTCCTCATCTAGAAAAAATAAAATATTTTTACCAACAAGGCGCGAAAATTTCTGTAGTTCCAAGCTATCTACTTTGCGTTTTCCACCCTCAATTAAAGATATGGCAGAACGAGGTAGTCCAAGATGTTTGGCTACATCATCTTGAGACAAAGATGCAGTTTCTCTGGCTTGACGAATTCGACGACCTAATTCAGCGTAATCCATCATTTAGTTCTTGTTAGATATTCGGACACCATAACGGTTATAAATCAGACGTAATTTATTTGATACCTTCTGAATATTTGCTTTAAATAGCCTGGTTCTTAGACAATGGAGAATTTTTCTTCCACTTGAGCTTCAGCGTATCCGTAACATTTCTTTACTTATTTTAGCCTATTTATGTTTGATTTTCTAAATTTGCGTGTTAGATTGGTGTTCGATTATCTAACATAACTAGAGGAAATTAGTTTATGACAAATACAATTTGTAACTTAGAAGAATTTGCTAAAGCAGGTAAATCTCTTCCATCTTACTGTAGTGGCTACAGAATCAGAATTGATGAGGAGTGCTATGAAGTAAGCGACCCAGTAATTACAGGTCGTCAATTATTAGATGAAGCAGGAAAAAGACCAGTTGACGAGCATCTCATCTTTCAGTTACTTCATAATGGACAGTTAGAAGAGATACGACTGGATGAAACAAGCGATTTACGACAACAAGGATTGGAAAAATTTCTCACTTTTAGAAGCGATCGCTCTTTTAGATTGGTAATTGACGGACGTAGATTTGAATGGGGTGCACCAATGATTACAGGATTGAAGTTAAAGCAACTCGCTCAAGTAGACCCAAAAACCTACGGTATTTGGCTGGAAGTGCGAGGATGTGAAGACCGTCTGGTTGCTAACAACGAATTAGTCGATCTACAAGCAGAAGGTGTAGAAAGATTTTTCACTGGCATGATGGCTACTACGGAGGGATAGAATATGAGTTTTTTACCCTCATTTGACAGAGAGTATTTGGCAAATCACAAGATTGTTTTCGATGAGGTAGTAGAGAGAAATCAAAAGGGATTGATTCTCAAGCAATATCGATTACCCTCTGGGCTTTATGACGTAAATAAAGCAGATATCCTAATCTTACTACCTTCAGGATACCCCGACCTTTCTCCCGATATGTTTTACCTTCTGCCTTGGGTAAAACTCGTTCAAAATCAAAAATATCCTTCAAGGGCAAATATTCCGTATCAATTTAAGGGTCGAAGATGGCAGAGATGGTCGCGCCATAATCGTCAATGGCGAAGAGGTGTAGACGGTATTTGGACGATGCTAAAACGAGTTAATAACGCCTTGGAGGTAGCAGCATGAGTATGGCAAGTTTGACGATACAGGAACATCATTTAGATCGGGTGAGGGAGTCTACGAGTAAAGAACAAAGAGGAAGAAAGCCAGGACTCTTACTTTGTGGAAAGGCTCAAATAGCTGCCGATCCTTGGAATCAACATCTAAATGAAAAATATCTGTCTCACCTAGTTTTTTTCCCATCGAGAAGCTTAGAAGATTCTTTGATTGAGGCTTTGACTGTTGCCCAAGAAAAGAATTTAACTGTGGCTTTAGTATATAGTGCTTCGGATAACGATGTATTAAACATCGTACAAACGGAAGTAGAAATTAGGAGGTTACTCCAACTAGCACAAAAGCATAATGGAGAAGAAACCAAGCTATTAACCATTTTTCTGACTTCATCGGGGAAATTATCTGGTCGTCTGTGGCTGGGAGAGAAGAATCATTTACCTCTTTCAATGATTCGCGTTATTGGTAATTCATTTCATCTACACTATCCAGACAAAGGAAAAGGTGTTTCTTCTTCACTTTGGCAGCGTCAAGCTTTAGCTTTTGGAGAGCCTCTGAACGAAATTCTTTCAAGATTGAGGATTGGAATAGTCGGCTGTGGCGGTACGGGAAGTGCAGTGGCGATGTTTCTAGCAAGGTTAGGAGTAGGATACATAGCTCTTTTTGACCCAGACATTGTAGAAGATAGTAATCTCAATCGCTTACATGGCGCACGTCAGGCTGATGCGGATGCTATGAAATCGAAAGTTGAAGTAGTAGCACGTTCGATTACCTCACTCGGTGTTGGAATTAAAGTAGTTGGTTATCAAAAATGGATTGGCGATATTGAATGTCGCGATGCGTTAAAGTCATGCGACCTAATCTTTGGTTGTACTGACGACCATACGGGACGCATCATGCTCAATCGTTTTGCTTACTACTATGTAATCCCTGTTATAGATATGGGATTGGCGATTGATGTAGGAAAGGAAGATATTCCAACTATAAAAGCTTTAGACGGTCGCGTTACCGTTTTAGCTCCCCATCATACCTGTCTGCTGTGTGGCGGGGTTGTTAACCCTGCTGTGGCACATGGAGAATCCCTCAAGCGCAATAACCCTTATGAATACGAGCGTCAAAAAGCTGAAGCTTATGTCATAGGCGAGAGCAATCCCAGTCCTGCTGTAGTTACTTTTACGACAGATGTAGCAAGCATGGCAGTTCAGGAGATGCTTCATCGTCTTCAGGGTTTTCGAGGAGCAGAAGGGGCTGTAGCCAATAGGGTTCGTAAGTTTCGTTTAATGTGCGACCGCTCATTAAGGGTTAAACCCAATCCTCATTGTCCTATTTGTGCGGAAGAAGACTGTTGGGGTAGGGGAGATATCGAACCTTTTCTCGATTTAGTGGGGTAGTTTATGTCTTATGTTAAGTTTGTCAGAAA
>CAYXWE010000655.1:0-3030 GCA_964468145.1 uncultured Pleurocapsa sp. | reverse complement strand
TTTCTTCTATTTCATAAGCGTTGGAAGTTATAGCCTGAGTGCCTATAGAGGTTGCCACGCCTAAAGCTAAAAATAATTCTATTGTTTTGATTCGACTAGCCATAAATCTTTATTTAGATTAATTCTTAATTGTCTTGAAATAGTACTGTACTATTAATGATAATTAGAGTCAATAATTTATTTTAGACAAGCGATATCCTTAGTTTTCTAACTTTCAAAGATATATCCTAATAAAGACTAATCAAAATAATAACTATTAAACCAATTGCAGATTTTTATTAATAAAGTCAAATAACTTCCAGTTCGCAGATTGTCCATAATCCCACTTGGTACAAGAGGAGAAAATATAGTATCCTTCAGCCTTCAGCCGATGACTCCCTCAGCCCTCAGCGGAGGAAGAAAAATAAATAACATCTCTGTAGCACTCGCGCCTATTCAACATCAATCCTTAATTCATTTAGATTAATTTAAGTATATTCCCTATTAGACTTATTACTATATAGAGAGTAAATTGGACTCGACTCAGGCACGTTAGCATTACTTATTTCTAGGGAGCGATGTATCACAGTGAATTTTTTTGGTCGTTTTAAACTTTCGCGGGATATAGGTATAGATCTAGGTACGGCTAACACTCTGGTGTACGTATCTAGTAAAGGAATTGTCTTGGAAGAACCTTCTGTAGTAGCTATTGAGCGTAAAACAGAAGATCCTAGAGCTTTTGGCAAAGAAGCCAAACTAATGTTGGGACGTGCGCCCGAAAACATCGAAGCCCTGCGCCCTCTCAAAGACGGTGTAATTGCAGATTTTGATGCTACCGAAGCCATGATTCATGAATTTATTAGACGGGCTTTTGAAGGTAATCCCTTGGTGCATCCACGGATGGTAATTGGCATTCCCAGCGGTGTTACTAAGTTAGAGCGACGTGCTGTAATTGAAGCAGCATCCAATGCTGGGGCAAGAGAAGTCGATTTGATCGAAGAACCCCTAGCAGCAGCTATTGGTGCGGGATTGCCCGTTACCGAACCGACAGGGAATATGATTGTTGATATTGGAGGGGGTACTACCGAGGTGGCGGTAATTAGTTCCCAGGGAAAAGTAATCAGCGAATCGATTCGCATTGCGGGGGATGAATTAACCGAAGCCATTGTCAATCAGGTAAAACGAGAACATAAGCTAGCAATTGGTGAAAATACAGCGGAAAATATTAAATTCAAATTAGGTTCGGCTTATCCCGTAGACGAAAACAATCGCACTATGGAGGTTAGAGGTTTACACCTATTGTCGGGATTACCCCGTACTATAGAAGTGAGCGAGTCAGAAATTCGAGAGTGCTTGCAAGAATCCGTTAATAGTATTTTAGAAGCGATCAAACGTACTTTAGAACAAACTCCTCCCGATTTGGCAGCAGATATAATCGATCGCGGAATTATGTTAGCTGGTGGAGGGGCGATGTTACGGGGACTCGATACCCTAATCAGTCATGAGACTGGTATTGTAACTCATATTGCTGCCGAGCCTTTAAAATGCGTAGTTTTGGGAGCGGGCAGAGTATTGGAAGATAAAAGCTTGGATCGGGTTTTTAGCGATCGCTCCATACTTAAATAAATTATTGATAAATGATAAATAAAATATGAGTCGTTGGTGGGATAGATATGGTTTTCGGACGATATTGACTATAGCGGGTTTAATTATTGCTTTGTGGCTCAAACAAACTCAAGGAGGAATCTTGTCCGAAGCCTACTATTTTGTAGCTCGTCCATTTCAGTCTCAAGAACAACTAACCCTAGAAGATCGTTTGACCAATGCCCGCATCTTAGAATTAGAACAGCGGGTAGAGGAGTTAGAACAACAAAATAAGCAGTTAAAACAACTGTCAAACTATAACTCGACTCAAGGCGAAAAAAATATTACCGCACCAATTATCAAACGCAGTCGCGATCGCTGGTGGAATAAAGTTACTCTGGGTAAGGGTAGCAAAGATGGTATCAAAAAAGGTTATATCGTTATGGGTATTGGCGGTTTAGTGGGTCGAGTCACCCACACTACGCCCCACACTTGCAAAGTACTTTTGATTAGCGATATGACTAGTCGCGTTGGTGCAGTCTTAATTGGCGATCGCGAAGCGTACCCGAAGGGTAATCGCCAGCTTGGATATACTGAAGGTCAAGATTCTGCCACTGTAGTCATGAAATTTTTCAGTCAGGTGACACGAATCAAACCAGGAGATCGGGTAGTTACCTCTAACCTAAGTAAGCTGTATCCTCCTGGCTTACCCATTGGACGAGTCAAACCCAACCCCCAAACCCAAGGCAATCTTTCCGAAATAGAAATAGAATTATCTGCGCCCATGGACATCTTAGAATGGGTCAATGTTCGATCTTTTTCATCCCAACTATAGCGATCGAGTTACCCAAAAATGCCCCATAAAAGTCAGAAATCTTTCGATCTATTAAAAATACTAAATATTATCTTTATAGTCATTTCTGTAGCTGTTTGCTCGATCCTCATGCTCTTTACCATCCCAGGAATGGAACTATTAGACACTAGTCCCAACTGGCTATTAATTTGGTTAGTAGCCTGGAGTCTGGGTAGATCTGCAGATCGAGGAGCGATCGCAGGATTAACTATCGGCTGGATCTATGATGGCATTATCGGAAGTACCCCTTCTCACGCCCTCCCTTTTATCGTAGCAGGAGTAATAACTTCTAGGCTACAGAAACAAAAATACATTGGTGAAGATTTCATCTCCGTGGCTTTGATTGTCTTTTTCATGACTGTACTAACAGAAGCAATTTTTGCCTGGCTATATCTCAGAACTTACTTTCTATCAATCGAGCGAGTCTGGTCAAAATACCAGCAGGTTGCAATCGTTTCCGCAATTATCACTAGTCTTTGGAGTCCCATTTTCTATTATCCATTCAACCTTTGGCAAAAAAGATTCAGACAAATGCAAAAAAAATACACTAACTAATGCCACTTTCAGGCTAACGCAGTCAAATTCCAGACTCAGAAGAGAAAACAAAAAAACCC
>CAYXWE010000654.1:0-3037 GCA_964468145.1 uncultured Pleurocapsa sp. | reverse complement strand
CTTATTACTTATTACTTATTACTTATTACTTATTACTTATTACTTATTACTCATTTAACGCTTTCGCTTTGTTGCCCCAGCAAATCTACTCCGCGAGAAGTTCCCAAACGAGTCGCTCCTGCTTGAATTAGAGCGATCGCCTGTTGATAGGTACGAATACCTCCAGAGGCTTTAATCCCAATTTGTCCTCTAGTGATTTCTTTTAATATTTTGACATCTTCTACCGTCGCCCCGCCAAACCAGCCCGTACTTGTTTTGAGATAGGCTACCCCCGCATCGAGACAGATTTCTCCCGCCAGCCTTTTTTCTTCATTAGTTAAAACAGTAGTTTCTAAAATCGCTTTAACTACCTGTCCCGTTTCCGAACATATTTGAGCTATTTCTTGATAGATCTGGTTTGTTTTCCCCGATTTTAACCAACCGAGGTTAATTACCACGTCTAGCTCTGTTGCCCCATTTTCTACGGCTTCTTGAGCTTCGTGAAGTTTGATAGCAGAAGTTACCGCACCAGTAGGGAAACCAATTACTGTCGATACAGATGGTTGTTTGTCGTTTAATAATTCCCTGGCTTGCTTAACCGCCGTTGGGTAGACGCATACTGTAGGAAAATTATACCGCCAAGCTTCTTGGCATAATTTAGTTACTTCTTCGGGAATTGCGCTGGGTTTTAGCAAGGTGTGATCGATATAGGTAGCAATATCGATGTCGGTATCGGATAAAGGCATAAAAATTAAAACTCTGGTAATCAAGTATATTTGCTGGAAAAAACCGCTACTTTATGAAGATCGGATAAAGATAAACATTTTAGAAACAAGTTTGTGTGAATAAATTAAAATTGTGAAAAAGCTATGAAACAATGGTATTCAAGACTAGATATTCATTATTATTTACCAACCTTGAAGAGTGCGTAATTTCAAATGCGCACTTTTTTTTTGGCAATTTTCTCTACAGCTTGTCTTAATTTCTCAATCCTCCATAGAGCATAGTGTAGACTGAGGACTACCATTTTATCTTTAAGCTTTATTTTGAAGAATCGCTCTAGCTACTGGCAGCTTATTCCCTTCATTCGTACCCAAAGTGGAACTATAGCTTTGGCTTTTGTCTGTACGCTTTTCTTTACTACCCTCTGGCCAATTCAGGCTTGGTTAGCAGGAGAAATGACGGGGTATATTGGTCGAGGAGATACTAACAGTATTGCACGACTGGCGGGATTTACCGCCATTGTTTTTATCGTTAAGGGTATCGTGCAGTACGGACAAGATTCTTTGATGGCAAAAGCTGCCCTCAAGATTACCCTAGATTTACGCAAGATGGTTTACGCTCATTTACAAAAGCTGAGTTTAAATTACTTTGAGGTAGCCAAAACGGGAGATCTTACCTATCGCCTCACCGAAGATATCGATCGCATTGGGGAAGTAATTAATCAATTTTTTCACGATTTTGTCCCCTGTATTTTACAGTTAATTGTTGTTTTGGGATATATGCTATGGCTCAATTGGCAACTAACGACAGCCACTTTAGTTTTAGCTCCCCTCATGGCAATAATTATTGGTGCTTTTGGCGAAAAACTCTTACTATATTCGCGACGGAGTCAAAATCGCATTTCTAATTTATCTGCATTATTAAGTGAAGTGCTGGGGGGGATTCGTTTGGTTCAAGCCTTTGCTGCAGAGAGTTATGAATTAGAGAGATTTAGCATCGAAGCAGAAGCCAATCGTCAGGCAAAATATAAAGCAGAAAAAGCCAAGGCGTTTCAGTTTGTAGTGGTGGGTTTTTTGCAGGTAATGAGTGTTGTAGCGATTTTTTTCTTGGGCGGTTGGCAAATTTCTCAAGGGAATCTATCGGGAAAAGAATTCGTCAGCTATTTAACGGGGGTGGCATTATTAATCGATCCTATTAGTCATACAACCCACAACTACAATAACTTTAAAGAAGGACAAGCATCGGCGGATAAAATTTTTGAATTATTAGCAATCGAACCCAGCGTAATCGAACGAGACAATGCCATAACCCTAGAAGCAATCTCAGGTAAGGTTGAATACAATGGCGTTAGTTTTAGCTACCGTCAGGATATCCCTGTAATTAATAATCTTAATTTGATAGCGCGTTCTGGAGAAACTATTGCTTTAGTTGGTTCTTCGGGGGCGGGAAAATCAACTTTAGTTAATCTTTTACCGCGCTTTTATAATGTCGATCGCGGAGAAATATTAATTGATGGAATTGATATTCAAGATGTTACTCTCTACAGTCTTAGAAGGCAAATAGGAATTGTTCCCCAAGAAACTACCTTATTTTCTGGTACTATTGCTCAAAACATTGCCTTCGGTCAAACTGATTTGGACATTAAAGATATAGAAACTGCTGCCAAAATTGCTAACGCTCACCAGTTTATTAGCGAACTATCCCAAGGCTATTATACTTATGTCGGAGAACGGGGCGTAAACCTGTCAGGGGGGCAAAGACAGAGAATTGCGATCGCCCGCGCTATTTTGTTTAATCCTCGCATTCTTATTTTAGATGAGGCTACTTCTGCCTTAGATTCAGAATCTGAAGCTTTGGTGCAAGAAGCGATGATGCGAATTATGCAGGAGCGTACTGTATTTATTATTGCCCATCGATTGGCTACCGTACGGGATGCCGATCGCATTTTAGTATTAGAAAAGGGATGCATTATTGAATCGGGCAATCATCAGGAATTATGCAGTAAGAATGGTGCTTATGCTAGTTTTTATGCTCGTCAATTTCAAGGAGTTTGAGTAATTAATCATGAAGACAGTTAATAAACATCAAAATAATTTAGAACTAAAATTGCAAAGCGATCGCTTGGGTAAAACTGTCTGCGAATATCAATATACTTCTTTTCCTTTTCGTTTATCGCCCATATTTCGTTTGGAAGGCAATAATTCTCAGCGGGCTTATTTATATATCATGAATACTTCTCCAGGTTTGTTTGCTGGAGATGAGTTAAATGTATCTTGGGAATTGGCAGCCAATACTAACTTGTACTTAACCGATCGATCGGCAACCAAAGTTCATC
>CAYXWE010000653.1:0-3041 GCA_964468145.1 uncultured Pleurocapsa sp. | reverse complement strand
ATGGCTGATAATTAAATAATCGATCTCTGTCGGGTCGATTAAACCTTTTAATGTATCTAGATATAGCTGGCGAAACTTAGCGTGAGAAGTATCGACTAAAGCGGTTTTGTCACCACGAATTAAATAGGAATTATAGGTTGTACCGTTTTGCAAACCAAACTCGATATCAAAGCGATCGCGATCCCAATCTAAGGAACGAATCGCTGTAGTGTCGGGAGTTATAGCTTCAGTTTGGATAGTTAATCTTGGTTGGGTTTTGACTGGTGTTGCGACCATAGCCCTCTTTTTAAGTTTTATTAAATTTTTTTACTCTTTTTTATTATAAAAGCTGTTAGCTGTTGTCTCTTAGTTTTGAGCTTTAAAATCCTTTATCGAGGGAATAATAAATTAAAAACAAGGCGATCGCTAGCCAAAGAATAATTGAGTTCTCCAGGGGTTAAAACCACCTGGATTCCATAAGGCTGTTACGAAGCGCGCTATCTACGACGCTTCTTCACCTTTGATTCGATATGATTTACTCAAGTCACTGAATACATCATACCGATGTGGCAGACTCAAAACTGCCCTAGTAACCTTGGCTAGAGAAAAATCTACTAGCTGTGTTATTGCCTTTTTGCGAAGTAAATTGGCTGCGCCAACGCAGTCAGAATTTAACCAAATACCATCATTAGTAATGTAGCCACCTCGACCAAGATTGTTCAGCTTACCTTTAATTTTCTTGCCTCTTTTTCCAGTAAATATCGGCTTCCTTTCAGATTTCTCACCGAAGGTCGGAAGCTCGTCATTCCCTAAGAAATTGGATTTCGAGGTGTAACTCTCTTCTTGAGTTATAAATAGAATTCCATGTTGATTTGCCAGTTGTTCAATTCTATTTTTGATAGCTGCATTAGGAATAGTGACAAATTCTTGATTAACTTTTTTAGACATCTGGGACTTATTTTTGATGCCCTGATTCCATCCATGAATTATTGTTCCAACGTTATTAACCAAACACCAGTTAACAATAAATCTGGCAACTTTATTTCGTATATCTCTAAATTGTCTATTTCTTTTTTCAGACAAGGCAGCAAGTTCGTCATCCCAGTAACCTTGTGGCTTTCCTTTTTTAATTGATGCTACTTTTTTGTTATACAATTTATTAATTGACTTTACTTTTTTGCCATCAATAATAAATGATTTTCCGATAGTACTTACCCCAGTTAACAGATTACCAACACCTGGGTCAAGACAGAGTACATTAGATTGATTGAGCTTAGATTTAACGTCTTTTTACTGGTAAACAAATTCTGCATAAAAGCATCTATTGCGAGGTAGTATTCTAACTTCTTTGATGTCCTTAAAATCAAGATTAGATGGCATTGGCAATGTAAAACTATCGATATAAAACCACGCTTTTACTTGCTTGCCAAGAGTAAATTTTATTTGCCCATTGATAACTTTTAGCCATCTAGCGGGATAACTTACAACCGCCAATCCTCCTTTTTTTCTATACTTTGGTAATCTAGGTTTATCTGTTAGCTTTCCTTCTCGATATAACTTAGCTAATTTTCGATAAGACTTAAATGATTCTCCTACTTTATGGCACGCTTGTTGAGCAACAGCCGAACGCAAAGCTCTAAAATGAAGATTGCTTTTCATCATCTCATCAAGCTCATAATTAGAAACGTATTTATGAGCTTTAAAAAACATCTGACGACAATAGTAAATTGCACAGTTCTACAGCTTATTGGCTTGTCTACAAATAAACTCTAAAACTGCCTTTGTATTATCGTCCGTATGGATTAATTGCTGCTGACATCCATACATTACTTTTTCTCCGCAGACTTCTTATACCAAGAAGAACTAGGATTACATTTATGACAAGAGGTAATGTGCCAATCTCCACCTTCAAAGCTTTGGTGGTACCCTTTCTTATTGCAGTAATTACAATTACTTTTTTTGTCTGACATGATTTTACTTTTTGTATATTTGATATATTGATTATACAATATAGGTATACAAAGTTAGATTAAAGTCTTATGAAGAAAGTACCCGACGAATATCGGCGCAATCCCCATTCGGTAACACTTATCAACTATCACTTTGTCTTTTGTCCCAAGCGCAGAAAGAAAGTCCTAACAGGTAAAATATCTCATCGCTTACAACAGATTATTTTTGAACTTTGTACTGAAAATAACTGGAGATTGATAGCACTAGAGATAATGCCCGACCATGTGCATCTATTTCTAAATACAGACCCTACCTTCGCCCCTTCAGTAATCATTAAAAGAATTAAAGGCAGGGCATCGCACCACCTAAGAAAAGAATTTCCCGAACTCAAAAAGCTACCTACACTATGGACACCCAGTTATTTTGTGGCGACAACTGGAAATGCCTCAACAGAAACAATTAAGCGTTATATTGAAAATCAAACTAACAAATAAAAAGATACGCGGGAATAGTGTGATTCGTTGATACTGCGATCCCCTAGAAACTAGGGAAATAGAGGTATCCAAGGGATGGTGGAGAGAAAACCACAAGTACCTTGAACTGTCTGTAGGATGTGGGTTAAAGTCCCACCACTAAAGAGATTAGTGACTCCTTATCTGGCTCTACTGAGTGAACTCGGAATTTCACAGGGTAAAGCGTGCAACAGGACGCAATCAGTTGAAATCAAAACAGATAGCAACACTGGCGTTAATAGGGAGACACCAAGGTGCGATTCGTTACTCTGAAACCTATATAAATAGGGGGATAGAGTACATTTCTAAAGTAACCCACAATGGGTAGAGTTCGCACTTGTAATCCTTTAGAAATGATAACTTGTAGTTCTTCAATGTGAGGTGAATATCCTAGAAAGCCAATTCATTGCGACCATGTGCAGGTCGAAAAGCACAGAGCGTCCCCTTCGGTGACGAAGGTGAGAAGTTTCCCTTATATCTGGGATGACAACCCAGATGTAATCTGCGGGACTGAAAGCGGACAGAGCGATAATTGCTGAAAACGTCTAACCGCAAGCAAGAGTTCTATATCCGACCCTGGACTGAGATAATCTCAAGGAA
>CAYXWE010000652.1:0-3048 GCA_964468145.1 uncultured Pleurocapsa sp. | reverse complement strand
GTGTCACCGCATGAACTCATCACTGATTGGAGACCATCAAATCAAAGATGATGATGAGGGCTTGAAAGAGCGGAAATTACGCTCTTTCTGAGGGGGACGGAGCGAGGAAACCTCAATGCAGGATGACCGCCCGAATTACGCTCTTTATAATTATTTGGTCAAAACCCAAATTACTGGTCGTTTCTGGCTCTGTGGCGATCGCTCTTCTGACCGCAGTGTCCGCATTAACTAATTCACTACCATAAACTAAATCGTAACCACCTGTGTAGAAAATCTTAAAAGATAACGCCTCGTATATATATAGTAAGCAGCCCGAAGGAGGACGCGATCGCCATTGCAGGGCTATTTCATAAATGATGACTCTACACCAGGAAATTTATTTCTTGGCTCAAATTTTAAGTCTGTTTAAACGGACTTGTAATGTTTAGACAGAGAAATCATTCTCTAACTACTGAGAATGAAATACCCCCGATCGCAATTGCGATCGCTTTTACTTTGAAGATTTTATAGATTTGTTATGAGAATCACTAATAAGCTTTGGCGATCTCTTATGAGGTTTTGTATGGCTTAAATGTAATAAATACTGACTGATAGAAATTAATAAAATTGCCAAGGAAATATAAATTACATCGCTTAGTTTGCCTATCTCTATAGTTAGCATTTGCTTGAATAAGCTAACAATTAATGCCACCACAATTACATTAACTAATTTGCCTTTTAGTTCTTCTAAGCTGGCACTCTGGAGAATACTAGAATCATCTTGATGCTTGATTTCTATTTCTGAAATAAATAGCTCGTAAATACCAAAAGCAAAGATTAATAAAACAATACCAATCAAATAATAATCTACACCACCAATAATGTAGGTAACCGTTTTTATCGTCATGCTCCCTTCAGGATCGTTGGGATCTATTGCTAAAGTCAATCCCGCCCAAATATCTATAGTCCCAATAACAATCAAGCGCAAAGCACTCAACAAACTGAAGATAACTGGAACTAAAATAAAAAAACGAAAGTTCCAAATCAAGGCTTCAAATAATAACTCTAACTTTCTAAATCTTGTTTGTCTTTGCTGCTTCATTACTTATTGTTTGTCGATCGCCAGATCTCGCTAAATTGAAACTGAATCCTTGACCCATTGTAAATGTTGAGGTAATAATTTTGCTAAATCATAACTTTCTAAAATAGTTTCTCTAGCTTTAATACGAATTTTTGCCATCTTTTGAGGATTGTCTAAAGCTTCAATAACGCGATCGCTTATTTGCTGCGTATCGAAGAAATTAACCAGCAAACCATTAACATTATCTTCAATTACTTCTGTAACGCAGGCAGTATCCGAAGCCACAATCGCACAACCTGTAGACAATGCCTCTAGCATCGACCAAGATAGAACAAAGGGGCGAGTTAGATAAAGATGAACGGAAGAAGCCTGTAACACTTGCAGGTATTCGCCGTAAGGTAACAGATCGGTAAAGTGTACCCGACTCATATCTAAAGGAAACTTCTCCAGCATTACATCTTTGTAGTTTTGACCGTTGGGTAAGCTTTTGCCATAGGCTACGCGATTTTTTCCTACAATGACAAAGTGACACTGGGGACGTTTTTTTTGCAAGATCGAAATAGTTTCAATTAACTGCGGAAAACCGCGATAGGGTTCCATACCCCTAGCGACATAGGTAACGATCTCTTTTACTTCTGTCAGATCGAGATTTATGCGAGGCAAGTATAATTTGGCATCCGTTACGGGTTTAAAATAAGTCGTGTCGATACCGTCGTGATGGACTTTGATCTTATCGTAAAACTCTGGGGGAAATTGCGATCGCTGCCAGGTTGTTGGGCATAAACCGCGATCGCAAGTCGCTAAATCCAATAAGATAGGTGCATTCTTGATTCTGATTCTGGCTTCATCGTCAGCATTTAGCGGATCGTCAGGATCGAAGCTAGCATCCGAGCCATAAGCCTTATAAAACCACTCAAAATAACAAAGTAAAGTCGCTTTAGGGAAAATATCCTTCATAAATAAGGTTGGTCCCCATCCAGAATGACCGTAAACCACATCAGGATAAAAACCCCGATCTTTCAACCCTTGAGCAACGCGATATACTCCCTGGGCTTCTAGTACGGCATTTTCTAATGGTCGCACGTAATGATGAGTTTCGGGACGGGCAGTGCGGGACTTTTCATAGAGTACCTTCTTAACCCCTGCAATGCCACCCTCGCGACGATTGGTCGCAAAAACTACTGTATTCTGCTTATTTTTCCCCAAAACCGTAGCTAGATGGCGAAACTGAGCGGGAAAATTAGGATGTAAAAATAAAATTTTCATAGATCGAGTACTTGGTTAATTTAAAAGCAAGATTAATTCGCCCTAATTTTAGCTTGCTGCCAAGTCGCTACGCTCCAATTCGTAATTGATAATTGATAATTCGTAATTACGGCGTTGGTAAATAGAAGTATGATTTCTCAAGCTTAAATATTTTACTGAGATTAAAAAGCTTAGAGCAAGCGAGCTTAAAACTATTAGCTACGAACAGAAACATTTTGTATCTCATACCTGAAATTACCAACGTCAAATTTTCTAACTAATATTCATTACTCATTATTTGTTGCTCATTGCTTAAATTTTTAAGTAACCTATACGAAACTGATTTAGTATGACTTATGCCTATAGGTCTATCGATCTAGGTAAGATTTTGAGCAATATAGATCGAGTTCCAAAAACTAATATAATTACTGATACTGCAATTTAGATGGTCTTATCTAGGCAAAAGCGAAATATAATAGAGATCGCCTTATTATTAATCTTATCTTCAATTCTTTATTGGCAATTAAATCGAGTGGGATATTTACCCCCAATTAACTACTGGCTGACCAAAGTCGATAGTAGTAACAAAGCGGATTTATTGCCACCTGCAGTACAACTTTTAAATTACGATCGACTTCTTGATTCAATAGTTTCTGAGCCTATCGATAAATCTCAAACAGCGATTTTAATCGAAAAGTCTCAATATCGACTAATTCTTTATTATCGCGATCGAGCGATTAAAT
>CAYXWE010000651.1:0-3055 GCA_964468145.1 uncultured Pleurocapsa sp. | reverse complement strand
CCCTATTTTGATTAGTGCCGCTTTTATTGGTTACGTAGTGAAGGGTTTTATAGGTGCGTTGGTTGCAACTATCGGCATTTTCTTTCCACCAGCATTATTAATGGTAACAATGTCACACCTTTTGGATAGCATAAAACAGTCTACTGCATTACAAGCAGCCCTCAAGGGTATTCGCCCTGCGGTAATTGGAATGATTTTTACCGCAGCAATAGTAGTAGCCCAAACTGCTGAGTTGCATTGGGCGAGTGTCTTGATTTTGGCTGCTTCTTTAGTAGCTATTTGGAAATATAACTTAGAGGTAGTTTTAATTATTCCGATCGCTGGTTTGGCCGGTTTGTTATTGTATTAATAACTTATCTTTTGAGTTTAAACTAGTTTTACTCTATTAGTGCATCCCAACTCATAAATCCTTGGCGAAGCAAAATACTGAGTTGGGAATGATTTTAATTTCGAGCAAAGGTTGTTTAGTGTGGATAATCTCCTTGACGAGCATTTTTGTCTACACGGGGTTGAATGAGTCCATAACCACCATGATTGCGACTATAGATGACATTTATGTCTCCTGTATCGCTATTGTTGAACATATAAAAGTCGTGATCTACTAGCTGAAGCTGTTGTAATGCCTCATCTGCAGTCATAGGAGGCATGGCAAAATATTTACTTCTTACTACTTCTACTGGTAGTTCGGGAGAGCGATCGCTATTTAATTCCGTAGTTTCTACTACATCATCTTCAATCGCTTCTTCTTGGCGTATGTGGGCGTGAGCTTTTTTTGCCAGATGTTTTTCTTTATATTTGCGTAGCTGGCGGGAAATTTTATCCGCAACCATATCTATACTTGCATAGAGATTGTCGCTACCTTCTTGAGCGCGAATTACCGTTCCATTGGCAAATACTGTAACTTCAGCTTTATGTTTTCTTTCAATCCTAGAATTGCGAGCGACAGACAAATGTACATCTACTTTACTGGTTATATTCTGAAAATGTTTGACTGCTTTTTCTAATTTTTGTTCTACATAATCATGAATTGATTCTGTTACTGCAATGTTATTTCCTTGGATTAAAAGCTTCATATTTGCTACTCCATACTATACAGTTTAAAACTAGTAAAACAAATGCTTCATTACTACTCTTTTGGTAGTAAGATATACAAGTATTTTAGACTACAAGTATCAATATTACTTTTATTAATTATCTGTAGCCCAAATCTATTTATCTGTAGCAATTTATATTTACAAATAAATAATTACGGTGTCTTAAAGCTTTCAAGGCTTTGTTTACAGCATTTGTAGCAATTTTATGGTTGCGCTAAAACACTACAGACAGTAATAGTAAATAAAAGAGTCTGATAACTTGCTTTGACTAAAAACTCGATCTGACTAACTAAAAGTTGCTTTTACTTTAGATGTTTTTATTTGAGATAATCTGCGTTTGATTAGTTATCTGCTAATTCATCTAGTAATGATATTTTTTAATAGCTTTATACTCACTACACTAACACTTTGTATATTGTAAGACATCAAACTTCCTATTTTTTTTCACTTTCTGTTACATTGATTGACATTTATTTAAAAATCCTCTCAAGATAATGCAAAAAATAAGAAACTGTCGATTAGAAAATTATAAATTAATTAAATACAATGAAGCTCGATCGTATCAGCGATCGCTTTTAGAGACCAAAATTAATAATCCTAGTTTAGACGATGTTTTAATTTTGTTAGAGCATCCTCCCGTTTACACTTTAGGTACTGGTTCTAGAGTTGATTTTTTAAAGTTCGATCCGCGCCAAAGCGAATTTGAAATTCATCGAATCGAACGAGGGGGAGAGGTAACATATCATTGCCCCAATCAATTAGTTGGCTATCCCATACTCGATTTGCGCTACTATCAACAAGATTTACATTGGTATCTTCGGCAATTGGAAGCGGTTATTATTCGTACGGTTGCTAGCTATGGTTTAAAGGCTTATCGCGTTAAAGGATTAACGGGAGTCTGGTTGGAAGGCAAAAAGATTGCTGCGATTGGAATTAAAGTAAAACGCTGGGTAACGATGCACGGTTTCGCTTTGAATGTTTGTCCCGACATGAGTGGATTTGAGCAGATCGTACCCTGCGGGATTGCAGATAAACCAGTAGGCAGTTTAATCGATTTTATTCCTGGTATTACAGTCGCTCAAGTCAGACTTGAGGTAGCTAAAGCATTTGCCGAGGTGTTTCAAGTCAAATTAATTCCACAAAATAATGAATCAAGTAACCTTAAAACTTCTATCTAATTATGATTGGAAAAATATTCGCCTCATCGCTTCGGATATGGATGGAACATTAACCCAGTCAGAAAAGTTTAATTATGAACTATTGCAAACTTTAGAGCGATTGAAAAAGGCAAAAATAGATGTTTTAATTGTCACGGGGCGTTCAGCGGGATGGGTTCAGGCGATCGCAACTTATTTGCCCGTAGTTGGTGCGATTTCGGAGAACGGGGGATTGTTTTATTGGCATCAAGATCCACAACCCAACTTTATGGCGGATTTAAACATAGATCGCCATCGCCAGCAATTACTTACAATATTCCAATTACTTCTAAAAGATATTCCTCACCTAATTGAATCAGCAGATAATCGTTTTCGGCTAACTGATTGGACTTTCGATGTTGCAGGTTTAACTCCAACAGAAATAGCCAAAATCGATCGTATATGTCAGTCAGCAGGTTATGGTTTTACCTATAGTACGGTGCAGTGTCATATTAAACCTTTGGAGCAAAATAAAGCGATCGCCTTAAATAAAGTAATCGCGCAACACTTTCCCCATCTCAAACCAGAAGAAATAGTTACCATTGGAGATAGTCCTAACGATGAATCTTTATTTAATCCCCGACAGTTTCCTGTTTCTGTGGGGGTAGCTAATATTTTGCAGTATTGCGATCGTCTAAATTATTTACCTGCTTATGTTACTAACCAGCCTGAAGTAGCAGGATTTTGCGAATTAGCGCAACTTATTCTTGACTAGGGCGTGTCATCAATTGAAGGGAAGAATGCTTTTAAGAGCTATTTTGACGA
>CAYXWE010000650.1:0-3061 GCA_964468145.1 uncultured Pleurocapsa sp. | reverse complement strand
ATGGAGGACGCTTATCTTTCTTAGTGACTTGGCTCATATTTAGGAGTTAAATCTGTCCAACCAATTATAAAAGTTGATATATTTCTCAATCAACCACTATATTTTTCAACTATTATCAATAGTATCTATCGACTATTTTCTCTTTTCACTACATATAAAACACCACCCTTTTTCTTTCTCAACCACAAGTCAACAAAATCCCATGGAGTATCAGTTAAAACAGTTTGAGAATCTAATAGTGGCTGTACAATTGCTTTTGGCGGCTTTATAATACGACCTTTAATTTTTACTGGTTTAATATTAGACATTAATGTAGAAAGTCAGAAAACTAATTTAAATTAATATGTAATCTCTTAATCTACACAAGTTTAGCCTCTATCACTTTATTCGTGTAATTCTGTATAATTTTCTGTTTTCTCTTGTTTACTCTGATATAAGCATACTTATTAAAAATCAACTCAAAACAGACTATACAAAAAGACTAAAAAGCCAGGTTCATTTATCACAGGTTGTACCCATATAACCGAAAATATACTTATCTTGTAAGCTTCTCGAACTACATAAGGAAACTAGAAAGATGCAAACAAGATTAGATTTACCTCCCGCACCAAAACACACTCGTATTGCTACACAAAAGCCTGCTAATTCCCTGATGAAATATCTCAGGATTCGCAAAGGCGATCTACCCTACGCAGCAGGGGTAGCAGCAGGAGTAATTTACTTGATCCTCAACGATGCCTTTTTTGTTTTCGTTCTCGCCAGTTTTGCTCTAGTTTTTGGGGCAATGTACTACTGTGCCAAGGTCATACCCTTCATTGAAAAAACCATCGGACATCGCATTAGCATTTGGCACTTAGGAGTATTAATTTTAGGCGGAACAATGATATTTGGAATGCTCGAACCAGCTAATGCCTTGTTCCTTCAGGATTTAGAAAACCGCGTTACTGACGTGATCGGCGGTACATCTAGCGCACTACCCGCAGAAAGTGTAGCTTTAATCTTTGATTTTCTGCGAGTTGCTTTTGTTCTATTCGTGGTTGCTGCTGGTATTTTTGCCTTCGTTCAGGCACAGCAGGGGAACGACCCCAGACCGATTATCGGTACTATCGTTATTGCCTTCGGGACGATTATGGGTATTGACGTACTGACCATTCTGATAGCAGGTACAGGCGCGGCTTAAAGCTAAGGTGACAACGAAATTAATCGGTGGAGGCTGGGTGTGGGGTGTTGGGGGTAGGGTGTAGTGATTTCACTTTTTGTTTTCTAAAGCACGTATCAAGCCAGTTAACAGTCTGCCAACTGATTCGCATTGGGTAAGAAGAGGAATTATAACTTCTTTTGGAGCTAATTTAACTCTCTGGGAAAGCAGAAGATGTGTCTCTAATTCTTTGAGAGAGCCTTGAGCTATATACAGAAATTGGATGTATTCATTTCTAGACTTTCTCCCGTATCCCTCTGAAATATTGGCAGGTATAGAAGCTGAAGCTCGACGAATCTGAGAAATCATTCCGTACAGTTCGTCTCTAGGAAACTGACGAGTAGCTAAATAACACCCCTCAGCCAAGTCCATTCCCTGCTGCCACACTTTCAAATCACGATAAGACTGTATTGCCATTCCAAAATCACTCTGTCTATCCACTACACCCAACACCCTACCTCCAAAACCCTAACTAAACCAACAACCTCACAACACAACACACTTTACTACTCATGCAAAAAGATCCCGATCGCGATTTAATCGGCATCAATCAGTTATTGGGACAGCAGCCGACTATCCTATTTATCCCTGCCAATCAGTTAATTCCCTGGTCGGTGTTAGTAATCATCAGCTACGTTCTTACTTTAGGCTTTTTTGACTTTGGCTTGGGAGCGTTTGCCACCGTATCACTCTGGTTCTGTATTGGCTGGTGGATACTGACAGGAAAACACCCTCACCAGTTTGTCGATCGCTTTCACTTCCCTCCAGGCAAGGATTGGTACTCGGCTAACCTGCCCTATATCTCTCCACTGATTAAAAATCGCCCTACCCACCTAAGAAAGCAAGTTCCCGATAACACCCTAACTGCTCGTCTCAAACCCCTAATCAAAACCAACCAGAAAGGTCAACAGTACAGGTTTATGCCGTTTCAGAATTTTCAAGATTTAGTCTGCCTCATTTCTATCGAGAAAGATGGCTACCAAGTATCTGGATTGCTTCTCAATCGCGGTAGTACTTTCCAGATTGTTTTCCCCTTTAAAACTCCTGGCTACCACAACAACCTCGAACGTACCGAGGTGAGCAACTATGCCGTCGCCCTAGAAGAAGGTTTAAAAGAAGTTCTGCCAGGGGAAAGGTTGATTATCCATACCCAAAAATTTGGTAACAGCGTTCCCCGCGAGGAAGAGTTAAGTGCGATCGCCGATGAATGCGATTTATTGCCCGTGGCAGTTCTAACTCGTAACGAACAAAAGCGAGTTCGAGAACTCTACGACGAGGGAATTAGGCAGTGTTGGAACAGTACGTTATTCTGTACCTGGACTTACGACGAAAACGCGGGTGCAACTAGCAACGACCTTACTAGCCAGTCTATTAAATGGGTTACGGCAAAGTTCAAACAGGCACTAACCTGGTTTTCGGGTAACGCTCGCGTCTACCAGGAACGGTTCTACCAACAGTTATTTCTCCAGGCATTTAACCAAGGGTTCGTTAATTGGGAAACCATACTTAACAATAAGCTGGGTCTAGCTGCCCAACCTCTATCCAGTGACGAACTATGGCATTGGCTGTGGTACAAATTTCATTCTCCTACGACAACCGTACCAGCAAAACCACAATTGTTTTCTCTAAAGGAAACAGAACAGGGTTTTGTTTTGGATGAAGAGGTAGCTAGCGATCGCCACATCATAACCGTCTTAACCGAAGGAATTGAAGAACCCGCCTGTCCCGAACATCGCAGCAGCCAGGATACCGTTTGGTTGCCAGGCAGACAGCAAAAATGTGCTGTACTGACTTTAACCGAGCGACCTAAAACTGCCATGTCTCAGCGAGAACAGTTACGCTGGTTCTTCGAGGTTCTTTCCC
>CAYXWE010000649.1:0-3062 GCA_964468145.1 uncultured Pleurocapsa sp. | reverse complement strand
CGTTGTATCCGTATTTTAATTCAGATTAATACATCCACGCCTCAGTCTAAAATTGCTCATCGCTATCTGCACGAGGCACAAAATTTGCGTCCTGATATAGGTTCTTCTATTTGTTAACTATATATACATCAAAAATCTTCTTCAACTAGCTTCATACCCCAGTTGCTTGGGTCAAAATCCTGGTTGAAATTAGTTTGAGAGCTATAAGAAGCCCCTTTCAAATTAGCTCCCTGAAATTTGGCATTGCGCAAATCTGCACCAACAAAACACGCATTAACAAAATAGCCGTCTCTAAGGTCTGCAGATTGAAGATTAGCTGCTGTAAAATTAGCTCCTTCTAGATGAGCGTCAGTTATATTTGCTTGATTCAAACTAGCACTTTCAAAATTGACCTCTTTAAGAATTGCTTTCTCTAAGTTAGCCTGGTTAAGATTGACCATCTTTAAAGAGGAATTGCTGAGATTAGCCTGCTTTAATTCTGCTCCAACTAAATTAGAGTAATTTAAATTAACCCCCTTGAGAGTGACATAATTAAGTTTTATTTGCTTTAATTGCGATCTCTGAAAGTCGGTTTTGCCTTTTATGTAGTCTTTAAGTAAGTCGTAAGGAGTAGCGAAAAAACTCGTATCCGAAAGGTTTTTTATGCGTTTACCAGCTAATAAATTGCGAATAAAAAAGTCTACTGTTTCTTGAGCAATTAGACCTTGTCGCACTGCAATCTGATGAAATCTGATTTTGGTAGAACTTTTGTTACGCTCTTGCATAACTTGTTCGATTTGCTGTTCGTTAAGCAATCCCGCTCGTCGAAAATAATAAACCAGAGGTTTTTTTTCGGGACTTTTGACTAAATTGTGCCATTGTTCTACAAAAAAATCCGCTGTTTCTTGGGCGATCCAACCTTTAGAGGCTAATATTTCACCAATTCTTTTCCCTTGATTGTGGATGATTTGCTCTCGTAAAGCCAGTTCAATCTGTTGAGCAGAAATTAAACCTGCTTCGTTTAACAATTGACCTAATGGTTTGCTATCACTAGAATTTGGAACTGAAGAATTATGAGATAAAAACTGATTCATAATCTGGAAAACGTATCGTCCAATCCACTAGGAGTTGTTACTGTCAGTGCAGCATAAATCATTGAATAAAATTGATGCTACATAAATTCTAATCCCCCATAGTTGAAAACAGCAACAGTGTAAACACGAGCGAAATAAATTGATTTTGTAGATTCCATGGGAGCTTGTAGTGTAGATCCCTCTATAGATAAACTGAACTATAGTTACTTCACATATAAGGATTGATTAAATTAGGATGCAGATCAAAGCAACCGATACAGCATTATTGGATTGGACTGGCGACTTACTCGCAGTAGGTATTTTAGAAGGCGAGACAGAGCTTTCAGGAGACCTAGCCAAACTAGACGAAAAATTAGCAGGTGCGATCGCCGACTTGATTCTTGATGAAGAATTTGAAGGCAAAGCAGGTACGAGTGCTATTGGTAGAGTTGGGGGTAAAAATCCAGTACGTAAAGTTGCCATTATTGGCTTAGGCAAAGCGGAGGACTTAAAGTTAGATAGCTGGCGCGGTGCAGGTGCAGCGATCGCTCGTTTGGCAGCCAAAGAAAAAACTTTGGGGATTAGTTTGCCCACCGCAGAACAATCTCCCGCAACTTTAGCCCAGGCGATGACAGAAGCAATTCTTTTATCTCTTCATCAAGATAATCGTTTTAAGTCTGAACCAGAAGAAAAAGAACCCAAACTAGAAACTATTGAACTTTTAGGTCTAGCAGGACAGGATGAAGCGATCGCCCAGGCTCAAACTGTTGCCTCTGGAGTGATTTTAGCCAGAGAATTAGTTAACGCACCTGCCAACGAAGTTACTCCCGTAAGTATGGCCCAAACTGCCCAACAGCTAGCTAGTGACTATGGTTTAGAAATTAAAATTCTCGAACAAGCAGATTGCGAAAAATTCGAGCAAGGTATGGGTGCATATTTAGGAGTCGGACAAGCTTCGGAGATTCCACCTAAGTTTATTCACCTAATCTACAAGCCCTCTGGGACAGCTAAACGGAAACTAGCTATTGTGGGCAAAAGTTTGACCTTTGATTCTGGTGGTTTGAATCTGAAGCCTAGCGGTAGCGGTATCGAAACCATGAAAATGGATATGGGTGGCGGTGCAGCTACTTTGGGCGCAGCTAAAGCGATCGCGCAATTAAAACCAGATGTGGAAGTTCACTTTATATGTGCAGCTACAGAAAATATGATTAGCGGACGGGCTATGCACCCAGGAGACATTCTCAAAGCTGCTAATGGTAAAACTATCGAAGTCAATAATACCGATGCAGAAGGTCGTTTAACCTTGGCTGATGCCCTAGTTTATGCAGAGACTCTAAAAGTAGATGCGATCGTCGATTTAGCTACTCTTACAGGTGCTTGTATAGTTGCTTTGGGTAACGATATTGCTGGTTTATGGAGTACCGATGATGCCCTAGCAGCAGAAATGAAAGCTGCTGCAGAATTAGCAGGGGAGAAATTCTGGCAACTGCCTATGGAGGATAAGTATTTTGAGGGTTTAAAGTCACAAATTGCTGATATGAAAAACACTGGCCCTCGTGCGGGTGGCTCGATCACCGCAGCCCTATTTCTTAAGCAGTTTATAAAGGATACTCCTTGGATGCACCTGGACGTTGCTGGGCCAGTATGGGCTGATTCTCCTAGTGGAGTAAATAATAAAGGGGCTACAGGTTTTCCTGTAAGAACTTTAGTTAATTGGGTTTCTGGTTGAATATTAATAATTACATCATTTCTACTACCAAAAAAAACGAAAAAATGTATTAAGGTATACAAAAAACCTGTAATATCATTGCTAACTTGATTAGGAAACTTGAGTACAAAACATATTTTTTAATGTATATTTTGTACTCAGGTAAATATTTTTAAGGTGTGAGAAGAATGTCAAAATATATACGTAACTTACTGCTAGCTGCTCCAGCCGTAGTAGGTATAGTGGTTGCTCCACAGCTATCTGCTTCGGCTCAATCAGTTTCAGGAAATAGCAGTGACAGT
>CAYXWE010000648.1:0-3063 GCA_964468145.1 uncultured Pleurocapsa sp. | reverse complement strand
TGTCCTGCAAGATTCTACGACTATACCGTCAGGTTAGTCGTAGAGTACGTCAATTTAAGATTTAAGAAAACGAATTTCTCAAAGTCTAACTTATTGGTATTCAATTAGTCTTGCGAGTGGGTAAGTTATATTAACGAATATAGTTATTACGAACTAGTTGTGTCTTTATCTAGAAGAAAATTTTTCTCTTTAGCAGGTGTTGGTGTTGGCGGGGCTGTTTTGGCTGCGCCCCTGAAGAATTTATATACTAATTTGGCGGAAGGAAAAATTGCTTTTGCCGATAAAATTGGCGCACTTATACCCGATCCTCAAGGTCTATTGGATCTTCCTGCGGGGTTCAAGTATAAAATTATTTCCGCTGTGGGAGAGAAAATGAGCGATGGTCATACTGTACCAAATCGACACGATGGTATGGCTGCATTTGCTGGAGAAAAAGGACAAACAATTTTGGTGAGAAATCATGAAGTTCACCCCCTACAGGCAGTTAATAATCTGGGGGATACTATTGCTCAATACGACAAAAGTTGTTCTGGAGGGACAACTACTCTAGTTTTAGATCGCGATCGCAATTTGCTCGAACACTATCTTTCTTTAGCAGGGACAAACCGCAACTGTGCGGGGGGAACTACCCCCTGGGGTTCGTGGATCAGTTGTGAAGAAGAAACCGCCACTCCTTATCCGCCACCAGGATACAGTTTGGAGCAGGTTTTACCCCATTGGGGCAAAATCGAGCAGAAACACGGCTATAACTTTGAAGTACCCGCTAAAGGAAGACTGGCTAAACCAATTCCTTTGGTAGCTATGGGTAGGTTTCGTCATGAGGCGATCGCCACTGACCCCAAAACAGGTTATATTTATCAAACTGAAGATCGAGTTGATAGCTGTATTTATCGTTTTCTTCCCCATAAACCAGGAAATTTACTGGCGGGGGGAACTTTAGAAGCAATGGTAATTGCGGATATACCTAGAGTGAATACGGGAATTAATTTCCCCATCGCAAAGCCCCAACCAGTATCTTGGGTACAGTTAGAGGATGTCGATCCCGAACACGACACCTTACGTTACGAAGCACAGCAAAAAGGCGCAGCCGTATTTAGACGTGGTGAAGGAATGTGTTACGCTGACGGGGAACTATATTGGACTGCCACTAATGGCGGTGCAGCACAGGTAGGACAAATATTTCGCTACAATCTGGCACAGGATACAGTAGAGTTATTTGTCGAATCTCCTGGTGCTGGTGTCTTAGACTATCCCGATAACTTAACCTTAGCTCCCTTTGGCGATTTGGTAGTGTGCGAAGATGGTAAAGATGAACAGTTTTTAATCGGTGTTACACCCCAAGGCAGATGTTACAAAATAGCTCGTAATGCTTTAAATACTAGTGAGTTTGCAGGTATCTGTTTCGCGCCAGATGGCAAGACTATGTTTGTCAATATTTATAATCCTGGAATGACTTTAGCAATTTGGGGATATTGAAATGAAAATACTACTAATACTAAATTCGGTTGCCATAAGTTGCTTAAAAAATTAAGTAATGAGTAATGAGTAATAAGTAATAAGTGAGGGCGTAATTTTGAGCGTGAGCTACGCGGAGTAAAACTTCCGCATGTAGAATCACGCTCGTGAGGCCTCCTCAAAATGTTGACGAGTCGTAATTGCGGGGAAACCCCGCAATGCTGACCGACGAGTGCTTGCACCGCCCGAATAAGTAATAAGTAATAAGTAATAAGTAATAAGTATTAGTTTTCAAAACTTTAGGCGAGAAACCAAACGCTACTTTTTCCAAGCGGATTTAGTATAACAAAGCTAATTTTTCCAAGCTAATTTTTACTGCAAATGTGGCGTTGGTAAATTAAGGTATGAGCTTCAGAAATGCGATCGTACGCTTGTCAACATTTTCTGTACATAAGGGACGATAATCTGAAAACATTGATAATATTGACTCTCAATGTTTTCAGACACTTGTGTCAGGCAGCCAGTCTCCTTTCACTTGACTTGAAAAAAGAACTAATTTTTTTCTCAGTCCTTGATGTGATTTAGCCGATCGTCTCTAAAAAAAAATCTTATAAAATCCAAAAGTCACAATTCATCAAGAGCGATGAGGCCCCCTCATGTTTCTTGTTCTTGTATTACCACCTCTAAACAAAGATCGTAAATAATCGATTCTTCTTCCAGCAGCAATCAGTCGTCCAGGGAAAGACCTTCCCGAACGTCTTGGATTATTTCTTCTTCTTTCAGCCATAACATCTCGTCTGTTACCACCATTAAAAAATTCTGCATCATTGTCAGATATATCTGTTAATAGAGAGTTAGAAACAATATTGTTTTTATCTTCAGAATTCTCTTTTAGCATTTTTAGCATATTTATGCTGGCTCTTCATTGTTTTGAATATTTTTCAAAATATACTTTAATACAAAAACCGTTTAAAATCAATTATTTACCTAGAATTAATAGTTTTTTCACTAGGGGGGACAAATTGCCCTTCTTCTTACCATTTTTATGGACGTGAGTTGATTTACACTCAGGACATTCAATTGACATAAAAATATTTTTTACTTTTCATAAGTGCGATCGCATTTCTGAAGCTTATACCTTGATTTACCAAAGCCAAAAACTAAATTGCCATAGTAAAGGTAATCTGACGGCTTATTGAAGAATATTAGCGATCGCTTTTATGACAACTATAGCTATCTAACCAAGGAATAGCAGATTGATGATTATTAGCTTGAGCAGTTAAAATTACTTTACCCTGAGAATTAATTTTCCACCCTCTTGCTTCGACGATCGCCTTTGTTGCAGGATCAAAGCTAGATTTATTATCTACAGCATCTCGTTGGTCTAGTTCCAGGTTATCTTCTGGTAAACTTACCCAGTCAGCAGATAGTGTAGCATCCCCAGCTAAAGATTCATTAGGATTGGTGGGCAAACCACCCCTACCCGTCAGGATAAATTTATTGGCTTGTTGGGCATTTCCCGCACCCAAGCAAGTTCTAGTAATCAGGCGAGAAGCATCGATAATATCGACGGGTAGATTATCAATCCCCCTTGTGGGATCGACATCA
>CAYXWE010000647.1:0-3064 GCA_964468145.1 uncultured Pleurocapsa sp. | reverse complement strand
TGCAGTCTGGATTATTTCGGGGGTACTCAGCGCAGCCATGAATGCTTTAGATGAAATTCATCAAGTTGCGACGATTAACCGACGTTCTTATTTTGATACCAAGATAATTGCTATTTCCCTGACCATTCTGACAATTATATTTTTAATTATTGCCTGTTTTTTGTTGTGGGTGGGAGATTTCTTGTTAGAGATCGCATTTAAACTCAGTTGGAATTCTTTATTTCTATCAGTTTGGCAAGCTTTTAGTCTGATCGTCATTATGGCGATCGCTACCAGTAGTGCGGGTATAATTTATCAATCTCAGACAAAGCTAAGAAGACAAAGAGATCGACAGTTTAAAATAAAACTGATTATATTATCCGTAATTTTTAATCTTGTTTCAATCAAGCTGATTTATCTAATTTTTGCCCAAATTAAAAATCTAATTATCAATGCCAATCTGGGAATTACCATTGGCAATATTTTAATTAACTTGTGGAGATTTCTAGGATTTCCCATTGCTTTAGGAATTGTGGCGATCGCCTTTGGTTTAATTTACTGCTACGGAGCTAGCGATCGCACTAAAAATACCCCAATTTTTCCAGGGGCAATTTTAGCAGCGATTTCTTGGGCAATTGTTTCGGTAATTTTTCGTCTCTATGTCACTCACATTGGCATTTATAGTAAGATTTACGGTGCAGTAGGAACAGTAGTTATTTTAATGTTATGGCTTTATTTAAGTTCTTTGGTCATGTTGATTGGAGAACAGGTAAATGTCGTTCTCGGACAGGCGATGCAGGAGAGAGCGCGGTCTGGTTGCGATCGCTATTCCGAAGAATTTAGCTAATCTCCCATTCGTCTTTAATTTTTCGTAATTTTCTACTAATCGCAGCCAAAGCGATAAAATAATTCAGTGTTGGGAGGAGTTGGCTAGACAGTGCATTTTGATTCAGTTGAAAATATCTTAGATCGACTAGAACAGCAGCCTGGTTGGGAGAAATTTCGCGACTATCGGCAGCTATTAAAGTGCTGGAACAATACTGTCAACCAAAATACAGCCAGACACACCCGTCCTCTCTACATCAATCGACAGGTGCTTTGGGTTGCCACCGAGGGAGCAGCCAGAGCGCAGGAGCTTTCTTTTCAACGCTATACTCTGCTCAAACGGCTTAACAAAAAATTACCCTTCACCCTCAAAGATATCCGTTTTTCCTCTTCGGGGTGGCACGTCTCAACTCACGAAGTAAATCAGTCCGAAATTATGTTTAGGGCTGGGGAGCAAAAATCAGAATCTAGATTCCGATCGCGATCTCAGAAGAAAGAGATCGACCCTGAAATTGAATCGCGATCGCTCGATAGGGATCGTTTTTCTGCCAATGCTAAAGCCAAATTTGCAGCACAGCGTTGGCTGGATAAAGTACACCAAAACTCTTCATCTTGGTTATCTTGTCCTAAGTGCAACGCCCCAACGTCCACGAAGGAAATAAAGCGTTGGAATTTATGTTATCTTTGTGTCTCACGTAAATGGTCGCAAGAATACCGCCCGCCCAGCTTTCCAGAATCAAAATAAATTGTGGCTCGCCAGCTTATTATCTTCTTTGCTCGCGATCCCTGTAGGTTTTTCTATTTTTGTATCCATATATTTACCTAAGAGAAAAAGTATTTATTGATACTATTTTTAGGTATTTTTAATTTATTTTTTTCAGGATTATAAAAACAATATAAAAGCTTTGTACCCCCTGGGGATCGTTCAAGCCCGTGTCATATATTAGCTTGAATGGGATCGAGTGCTTTATGAAGTAATAGCACAATAGAAAAAGGGAAAAGGAATAAAGCCAATTCTATAAATCCAAATGAAAGAAATCGATTTTTCAACTTCTGCCTGTCGCCACTGTCGCTTTTATAGTCCAGAAGGACGCAGGGGTGGTTCTTGCCAAAAGCTAAACGTACCAGTCCGGGGTAGTTGGAAAGCTTGCACTTTTGCTTCTTCTCCCTTTGAAACAACCCTGAACAAATTAGAACATATTTTTTATCTAGATACATCGAAAAAGGTGAAGGCAGATCTAGCAATATCTTCTACAGTTGCCAAAGTTGAAATCGACGATGGCTTACAAGCTACGGTTTCTCCCAAATCAGAGTAGACACCTCAAATTTGGCAGATCCCCATAGATTTTCATTAATTTTTAATTATCCCGTAGCGCACAATTAAAACTAGAAATCCTAAAATAAATCGGATCTCAAAAATTTAATTGTCGATCCTGCGCCCCCAGAAAACAAACATAGATAGGGGGCGTATTTTTTTTCCCTAATTAAAAGCAGATAGCTGGAATACAACTTGCTTATGGCAGCCAGGGATACTGCTCAAAATTGGGAGGACGCTTTTCTAAAAAGGCTTGTTTTCCTTCTGCCCCTTCTTCTGTCATGTAGTAAAGCATTGTGGCGTTACCTGCCAATTCTTGCAATCCAGCCTGTCCGTCACAGTCAGCGTTAAAGGCAGCCTTAAGACAGCGAATGGCGATCGGACTTTTTTGTAGGATCTCCTGAGACCACTTAATTCCTTCTGCTTCTAATCGATCTACAGGAACAACACAATTGACTAACCCCATTTCCAAAGCTTCCGCAGCAGTGTATTGACGACAGAGAAACCAAATTTCTCGCGCTTTTTTTTGTCCCACAATACGAGCCAAATAACTAGAGCCAAATCCACCGTCAAAGCTACCTACTTTGGGGCCAGTCTGTCCAAATACCCCATTATCTGCAGCAATCGTTAGGTCGCATAAGACATGGAGTACGTGTCCCCCACCGATCGCATAACCAGCAACTAGAGCAATAGTTACCTTGGGCAAAGAGCGAATTAAACGTTGTAAATCCAAGACGTTTAATCGTGGTATCCCCCGATCGTCTATATATCCAGCCTTCCCTCTAATACTCTGATCTCCCCCCGCGCAAAAAGCATATTTGCCGTCGGTATGAGGCCCCGCACCAGTCAAAAGAACCACTCCTACGGTATTATCTTCGCGAGCATCTACAAAGGCATCGTACATTTCAAATACGGTTTTGGGACGAAAAGCGTTCCTTTTGTGGG
>CAYXWE010000646.1:0-3067 GCA_964468145.1 uncultured Pleurocapsa sp. | reverse complement strand
CGCTACGCCGTTTATCTAAGCTGTTCCGTATACCCGCGAAAGTATCGCTAGAACTGTTGATATTAACTCCATATAAATAATTACCAAACTCAAAAATAAAAATAACCTAGCGAGCTAGAGAAGAAAACGGGGTAAATTTTTCCCCCAAGTAATTATTATTTAAACGCTTCGATTGAGCGGTAAAAACAGAGAGGGACACAAAGCCACCTCTCTGTTTTTTTGTCAAATACTTGCTGGGAATTTTATAGTCATTTCAAATAAAAATGATACAAATCGGACTTGCATAAATTATTCCTTGTCCCTATTCCCCCAAACAAGTAAATGCGAGTATCCCAAAATTAATTGAAACGACTATAATTATGAAGCGATCGCCACTGGTTCTCCTGTAATGTATCCTTGGGCGTAATCAATACTTATTTCGCCAAGACTGTTGAGTATATGCTCATTTTCTACAAATTCAGCAATAGTTTGAATGCCCATCAAGTGAGCTATTTCGTTGATTGAGTTAACCACTGCGCGGTCGTATTTTTCATCGGCGATCGCTTTAACTAGACTACCATCTATTTTGAGGTAATCTATTGGCAGATCTTTGAGATAGGTAAAGGATGATATTCCTCGACCAAAATCATCTAAAGCAAATTTAACTCCCAAACTTTTCATCGCATTAATAAAACTTTTTGCTCGACTAACCGTTCCAATCGCAGCAGTTTCAGTAATTTCAAAACAAAGACAGTCTCCTCTTACCTGGGATCTCTGAATTAGGTCGATTGCAAATTTGGTAAATCTTTCATCGTTAATACTCGTACTAGATAGGTTAACAGACAATAAAGCTTGTTGCTTGGCGAAATATCGAGCGTAAGCATCTAAAGTTTGCTCTAAAACCCAGCGATCGATTATGGTCATCACGCCATAGCGTTCTGCAATCGGAATAAACTGTTCTGGAGCGATCGCATTACCCAAACGATCCTTCAAGCGTAATAATATTTCGTAGTGCTGACGCTGTTTGCCATCGTCCACAATCGGTTTAATCGATTGTTTGACTAAATAAAAGCGATTCTCTTTGATTGCTTGGGATACATTGGCAATCTGTCCCATTTGAGTTTGTTCCAAATCGATTTCTGGATTATTCCTTTCGGCAACATAAACTCGACCGCGACCTAAATTTTTGGCTTGGTAACAGGCTAAATCTGCTCTACTCAAAAAATCTGTAGCATCTGCAAATGGTTGGCTGATACTCACCATGCCGATACTGACGCCTACATCAAATTCTATGTTTCTCCATTTGAGACGATAGTTATCAATGGTATTGATTAACTGCTCGCAAACTTGTTTTCCCTCACGAAGCGAACATCCTTCTAGCAATAGCCCAAATTCATCTCCTCCCAACCTACCCAGAGTATCCTCTTTACGAATCATACTCTGTAGTAGCTGCGCTAATTCTGTTAATAAGCGATCGCCAACTGAATGCCCTGCAGTGTCATTAACAATTTTAAAGCGATCGAGGTCCAAATAACATAAAACTGACTGGGTGTTATATTTTTGCGCTTTTTGTACTGAGTACTTTAGTTTTTCATTAAATTCACGGCGATTTAACAATCCAGTTAAATCATCGTAGGTAGCTTGATAAGCAATCTTTTTGTAGAGATTTTGTTCGGATGTAATTTCTTGTTTGACTCCACGATAGCCTTTAAAGTTTTGCTTGCGATCGTATAAAGGATTGCCATTAATTTTAAAAATTCTAACCCCAAGATCGCGATCGCGCACGCTAAAAGTGAAATTTCTAATCGGATTTCTAGCTTCAGTTATTTGTTTGAATAATTCCCAATCTATATCTAATTTGCTATTATCACGATGTAAATCTAGGGGGGATTTCCCCAGGATTTCACTGGGTCTAAAACCGCATAAATCTTGAATATCCCCAGAAATATAAGAATATCTTAATCGGTCGTCTAGTTCCCAAAAAACGTTTGCTCCCGCCTCAGCTAAATCTTTATACCTCTGTTCGTTTTCTTGCAAGATTTTATTGGCCATTGCTCGCTTTCTGATTTTTTCGATTAGCAAAACAATTGTCAACAAACTACACAAAAAACTTAGAACCACAATCACAACTAAAGTTTTGTATTTGATATAGAATGGCGGTTCGATATAAAGTATTTCGCTATCTTTGGGTAACAAATCTAGTTCGATATCATAACGGGCAAGTTGCCGATAATCAAAAACCCAATGGCTTCTTCCTTTTTGAACGGGTCCAATCTCATCTGGTTTTGTTCCTTGGAGAATTTTCTTGGCTAGTTCTACTGCTTGCCTCGTATGATAATTTCGGTCGAGAACTTTTCCGCCTACTACCCCAGACCCCAGAAAAATTTCTTCGTGAGTGTAAATTGGATTGGGTATTTGCTTTTGCAAAATCTGGATTCTTTGTTTGGGATCGATAGGGATATCTGTAACTGGGTCTTCATGGAGTTGACTCAAGATCAAGATTGGAAAGTGGTCTGGATATTTACCCAAACGAGATTTAATGTTTTGCTTGGTAAGTTCGGTGAATACTTCGACTTCGAGCGAGCTATTAGCAAGTTTGTTTATTCGATCCAAATCTATTTTTCTTTTGTGAGTTGAATTATCAACAATCAAAATTGTATCCGTCCACATCTGCCTGGTTGCTTCTAGAGCAGTTTCTACCATTGTGTCGCTCTCTAATACTCCAGTTAACCACGGAGTATCCAACAGTTCTTGTCTGAGACGATCGATACCCAAAAAAACTACAGGAAGATCGGGAAAAAAGCGATCGCGTTGCTGTAACACCAGATTCAGGCTAGGGTCGTCCACTACCATCAACAGGTCTACTGGGATGCGATCGTATTTTTTATTAATATATTCGATAAACTCTTTTTGATGTTCTGGCTTAGAATTACCCTTGCTATCCAAAAATTCGTGAAATATATTACTATCTCGATCTATTTCTGCAAAACCTTGTTCGATCCCGGCCCTGTGTTGTTTTGTCGAAGACAATTCTGGATTATGAGAATGAATAACCAATATATTGTCTTCCGCTAGAACCGAAGTAGCG
>CAYXWE010000645.1:0-3071 GCA_964468145.1 uncultured Pleurocapsa sp. | reverse complement strand
CAAGAACCAGATCCCCAAATAAGACTGGCAAATATTCGAGAACATATTTTGCCAAAAGAACCAATTCCACCGATCTCCTTCGGTGAAGGTAGTGTTTCCAGTCAGAACAAAGGACGTAAAATGCTAGAAATTTGCCTTGATAAGATGCTGACCAAAGGTGGTTATACAAGTCTGTTGACCAGAATAGAATATTTTCTGGACTGGTTACTTTACAGCTTTGGACATCCTCATCTCTGGTTTACTCAATTTCCTGCCGAACCAAGTGGCTGTGAAGGATGCAGCATGGTTCTCTATCAATTGTTTAATCTGTTTCATCTACTCTACCAACCCCAGGATTATTGGGGGAACTTAATAGTTGAAGCGAAGGGAAAAGGTTCGCAGAAGCATACAGGATATTTTCCCACTCCCAACACAGTAGCGATCACAATGGCGAAAATGCTTTTTAGCAATTGTCAGGATACTCGGCTGCAAATCGGCTACGAACCTGCGATCGGGACTGGGGTAATAACCCTCGAACCCAGCAACCAAGTTCTGAACATGGTGGGAGCAGATATCGATAAACTACTGCTTAAAGCCTGCTTGGTTAACTGGTATCTGTACTGTCCCTGGTTTGCCATGCCCGTATTTTACTTAGTCGATCGCGTCGATCTGCTTTGGGGTAATTCACTGGTAGGCTCAGACCACCCCAATTTTCCCCAGTCAATTCATCAAAAGTACTGGCGAGAAAAATATCGAGATATCTATCCTGTAAGTTTGGTAGAAAAGGATTGGATGAGTGAAGTGCAAAAATTTATCGATTTGCAACCAGCTCAAGCTAAAGCTCCTGAGATTGTCGAACAGGAAAGTAATTCCGAATCGAACAAGAATCAGAAGCCGAAAGGATTTAAACGACCATCAGGAAAAAGACAATCGAAATCATTGTTTTGACTATTTATTCAAAAAGTACTCTTCTTTAGAGCAAAATTAACTAAACCTCCAGCTAAATCTAAATCTAAAGAAAATAAATGGAGACTATTTGATTCACTATTGTTGTAGATCGGCTAAACTTTTCTCCAGAAAATCAATCAGGTTCTGCCGATTGAATTCGTCTAGATTTGATATTTTGATGCTTTCTAGCGATTTTATACATTTTTTGACTTCTTTAGTTAATCCTGACGATTGAGCAGTATTTGGTTTAAATTGAGCAATAATCTCATTGATTTTCTTATTGGTCTGAGCTAGAGAAAGTTCTTGTTCAATTACTTCGTCAATTAATTTGTGTCTTACCTTTCGCGCCTTTTGTTCGGATATATTTAGCTTTTGAGCCTTTAGTTTGTTAACTGCTTTTGCTAAGGCATCTTTTAGACCCCTATTTCGGATAGCCTCCTTAATATCCTCTGCTATCTTTAGCATAGGAAAATAATTTTGATTGACAGAAAGGGGGTTGAATCCGTAGTCTAAGATAATTTGACAAGTCAGTCTTTCTAACTCTGATAAATCTAGTTCTTCAAGCTGCTGTTGTATATCTTGCTCATTTTTAAGTATCGTTCCCCAAACTTTTTGCTTGCCCTGGCGTTTAAGTCTAGTAATTGCTGTATTAAGAATAGTAGGAACTTTTTCTCTTGTTAAACTCTCAGTTCTAGTTTCAATTCTTTCTATGAGGGAGTTAGCTAAATCCAGGGTGTTAATGTTCGATTTACTGATAGCAGCAATGAAAACATCATCATCAAAAGTTTCCTCATTGTAATCAATAATGATTGCCTTAATTGTTGACCAGCCTAGCTGTTTAGCTGCTTGCCAACGGCATTCTCCATCAAAGATCAAATAGCCGTCAATATTTGGAGGAGAGACTAGTACTATAGGTTCTTTTTGCCCTACTTTAGCCAAACTTACTTTACGTTCTTCGACTACATAAAAGGAACTTCGGGGCTGTCTGGGATTGGGACTTATTTGAGTCAGAGGAATATCTTCAATTCCCTTTTGCTGAAAAGATTGTTCTAGCTGTTGTTTGAGATTTTCATTTTCTTGTTGGAGAAGCGGAATTTCTTTAGCTTGTAATGCACTTCCAAAAGACTCTTCTAAATTAATTTGTCGTTTGACCATGTTTTTCCTCTACTATTTTTTAATTGCATTAATGATATAAGGTGCGATCGCTGGTAGCTTTTGTAGCATTTTTCCGTCAAGCCCCTTTAGTTTGGATTGGTTCATCTTTTTAAATAAATGACCATTTTCGGTGAAGTCATAGCAAGGTGTCGAGCCTGGTGAATCAAGAAAAATAGGCAGCCCCATAGCATAGGCATTGAAAAATCTGGAAGATTGACGAATAGGGCTAAAGCATAAAGTGTTAAATTTTTGAGCAAATGCGGGAAACTGATTTAAGGTATTACGTTGAATTGCTGCATTGTGGTCGTATCTACTTGGTAATATACCGAGAATTTCTGGTGTGGATTTGAGATAAGTTTTGTATTTATACAACCATTCAAAAAGAGCGTTGATATCAGAAATACATTTCTGAGTCATCTCAGCACAAATGATCAAATGTGTTGCCGCGCATAATGCCATTAAGGATAATTGACCCTGTTGACCTGGAGCATCGATTAAAACGACATCATGAGATAGAGAAAATCGATCCAAACATTCTCGTAAACGAAACATTCCGAAGGGATCTCCTGTCAACTGTCTAGATACTGATTCTAAAGAATTTCTTTCAGCTTGACATACGACTGCTTTATTCTTCAAAGTGTCTGACCACAATGGAAAAAATGGGTAGTTTCCATCAAAGTCATCGGTAAGAATTGCAGCTGTACTGAATTCGGCAGTTGGCTTTGGCAAGCCACAACAATCATGTAAAGAACTTCTATTATCAAGCTCAATTAACGCAACAGACAAGCCACTTTGAGCTAGCAAATATGCTAGATGCACCATCAGTGTTGTCTTTCCCGTTCCCGTTGAAGATAGACTAGTGATTATAAATTTCTCTTTCATTAAGCCTAACTATATAGTTACCTTTTTAAATTCTTTTGTACCCTAACGTTAGGGCGTTGCTAAATAAGCAGTGGATTAAATAGGAATCGGTACTCTTTTAAATCTTA
>CAYXWE010000644.1:0-3073 GCA_964468145.1 uncultured Pleurocapsa sp. | reverse complement strand
GTTTCCCCGACAGCCCGAAAAAGCAACTCTTTTAGATCCTCGATGCTGTAAATAATCGTCTTGTTTTGCCACACTAACTGCGTTTTCTAGTTCGAGAAAACAACAAAGGAAGTAACCAGCCCAAAACAATACCAATACTCCCAAAAAAGGCTAATAATACCCCTACAGGAACGGTAATCGATTCAAAAACCAAAAACTTTACCGAGACATCTTGAATATTTTGGATCGAAAATATGGCGATCGCCGTAATCCAAATTCCTAAAATTAAACTATTTAATAGACCTGCAAATGCTTTCATAGTAAAAATTATTGAGGTGTGATGCTTCTGCCACCAGGAAGTTCCGAACCCAAGATAGTACGGATTTTAATTGGAGCGTCTTCGGGATGGGGTTCCCAACCTACCTGATATCCAGCATCCCAAGCTATTTTCTTCGCTGCCCGAAAGGTTTCAAAGCTATCTGGTCTGACGATAAAGACTAAATAATCCTTGTTAGGATTAAACTGAGATAAAACCTGTTTAAATTGAGAATTGGCTGCAGCCAGTTGAGTGCCATCTTCGCCCATTTCGGCTGATACTGGCTGAAATTCTAAAGAAACCCCATTTTCTACTGTTCTAACATCGTAGTTATCCGTACTCACTCTAAAATTGCTTTGGCGACCGAGAATACTCGATAAACAGGATTGATAGTTGAGATCGCTAATAGCGTAGTCGGCAGCATCGGGAGAGGTTAAAGGTCTATTACAGTTGGGTAAATTGCCTGAAAACTCTAGTTCTTTCTCTCTAACTTGGCGTAGGTTCAAATGACTAACTTTGTTATTCTTAATTTCAAACCATAAAGATTCTTTTTCAGTTGGAGTAGACAAAGGAGTTTGAATAGTTACCTTGGTTTTGGGGCTGCTACCAGCAGCAATTAGGGTAACAAACAAACTAATAAACATTAATACTCCGACAGTATTAGTCAAAATATCTAAAAAAGAATCTAAATTTTGGCTGACATGATTAGTCCTGCGCCTAGCTCTGCTTCTCATAAATTATTTATTTCTAATAAAGGAAATTAGTATGACTAAATTATTTTTATATTTTTAACCTAGATGTTATTTGGCGATTGTAGCATCCAAAAGTTAGCCATACTCGTTCAATAGATAATCGATCGATAACGAAGCTTATAATTCGGATTGGATAGTTTTGATTACGGGTAAGTGAGTTAAGGGTACAGTAAAAGTAACAGTAGAGCCAAGACCTTCTCCCATACTATAAAAAGAAATCCTGCCTCCCATAGCTTCGACTAACTTCTGGGAGATTGCTAGACCCAAACCAGTACCGCCGTAGGATTTAGTGCGAGAACCATCCACTTGATAAAAGTTTTCAAATAATTTATTTTGCTTCTCTAAAGAAACTCCAATTCCTGTATCGGCAACGCTAATTTTCACCATTCCTGGTAGCTCGATGCCTTGTGATTCTACCTTTTTGTTGTTGACTTCGGCACTAATTACAATACCGCCTTCGCGAGTAAATTTGATGCCGTTGCCGACCAAATTCAACATAATCTGCAGCAAACGTTGATAATTGCCGTACAGAGTTACGGGAGTCATAGTAGCAGGATAGTTAATTTTAAAGTTAAGATTCTTTTGTTCTGCTTGGGTGCGAATCAAATTATCGACATCGTGAAATAACTCATCCAATTCCACTTCGGTTAACTCCAAATCCATTTTGCCAGCTTCAATCTTGGCAATATCGAGAATATCGTTAATTAAATTGAGCAAGTGAATCGAAGATTTATAAGCTTCTTCAATAAACTCCTGCTGTTCTTCTGGGTTATCTGCCATTCCTTCGAGTAGTAATTTTAAAAAGCCAATAATTCCGTTGAGGGGAGTACGTAACTCATGGGAAGTATTAGCCAAAAAATCGCTTTTGAGACGGTTTGCTTCTTCTGCTTGAATACTAGCCTGTTCTACTTCGCGGTAAAGTTTGGCTAAAGATATAGCAGCTTCTACTTGTTCGGAAATTTCTGTTAGCATTTCTATTTCTGCATTTGTCCAATGCCGATAGCGATCGCATTGATGGAGGCAAATTAAAATATTATCTTCGCTGGCGTGACTGGTAGATACCACTAGTAAGGATTTTCTTTGTAGGAGATCTTCAGCCAGAAAATCGACAGCTAGAGGATAATTGGACTCTAATGCCTGTTGGAGCTGTACTTCATCGCGCCAATTGATTTTGTATGTCGCGATCGAGTCCCAATCTTCCAGACAATATTCTGCTTCTACTGATAATTTAGTCGTGTTGTTTTTTGCTAAGATTAGGCAGCGACTAACTGCAAAAGTAGAGCCTATATTATTAACCGTTTGCTGATAAATGGTTTCGAGGTCGAGACTGCGACGAATTTGACGCACCACCCGATCTAATAATTTTTGGTAGCTATAAATTGCAGCAGGAGCTTCATCGCGAGCAAAAGAAAACATCTCTGTTTCTTCTAGCAAATGACCCATTACCAGAACTGTTTGTGATTCGCCCCGCTCCGAAAGGATCGGCGAAACGATTAATTCAAAAGAATTAATCGTTTCACCACATTGAAATAAGCAATAACATTGTTCGGGTAAACGACGCTTAATAACTCTACGAATTTTTTCTAAATAGGCTTGAGGATCGACAGGCGCAAATATAGTGTTAAATAAACTGGTGCCACTCTCAAGATTGTCCTTTTGCGGTACAAAATTTTGGTGTATGCCGTATTCTTCAGATTTTGCCCACCAAAAAGATAGATAATTTCCTCTAGTGTCTTGAGTAAAGACTAACTCTGCTCCCAAATGCTGCCATCTAATCTCATTGACTGACATGGTAGTGTTACTGTTAGGTCGTTTAGAATCAAATCCAGGGAGCATGGGCAAGTGGGCTGTATTGTGAGCGAGTACCAAATAAACTGTTTTGCACTTTTTTTCGGTTACTCGTTTGTTACCTTGCAAAGGCTCAATTCTACAGACGCTTGACCCGCGCCCGAACGCGCTCTAGCGCCTAGATTGGGAGTAACCGCCTAAAGCGGTCAAAAATTGGACTCTTCCCTGAAACTATAAC
>CAYXWE010000643.1:0-3077 GCA_964468145.1 uncultured Pleurocapsa sp. | reverse complement strand
ATCCTTTAGTCTGGATAGGAATCTTAGTAATTATTGCGGTACAGTTTTTACTATACGGCATTAGCATTCAGTTTATTACCGCTTTGATAATTTGATTAGACCTCTGCGCATGAATGATTTTAACAATCCAAAGTTTATGATTTTTTGTCCTTTGTTCTTCGCCAAAAGTCATTACATCCACTAAACGAATAATTTATGCGCATAAGTCTATTGATGGGATTTGGCTGAGTCGTTATAGCCCTCACTAATAACAAATAACAAAAAACTATTAAACGAACGATACCTGAGATCCTGCATTACCCAGATGTCTATTCTTTTTAGAGGGAAATTTCTGCCAGAGGCAAAGATATTTTAACTGTAGTACCTTGATTTTCCCCAGCACTAAATAAAGTAATTTCTCCCTGCATTAATTCAATCAAATTCCGCGAAATTGCCAATCCCAAACCAGTACCGCCAAACTTTCTAGTAGTCGAGCCGTCTACCATCACAAAAGGATGGAATAACTTATCTTGTTGGCTGGGGTCAATACCAATGCCCGTATCTTCAACTATAATTGTTACTTCTCGACGAAAATGTTGCGATTCGACGGCACTATCGTTCGGACTATTGTCGGGAGGTAAGATATTATCTTTTGTATCTTGAGCTTCGCCCAAGGCAAAATCATCGTTAAATAGTTCGCTGGCGTTCTGAGGATGGTTTTTGCTGGGGGTTAGTAACAAGCGATCGCTCGTTACTAAATTTCTGGGGTTATTAATTATAACGCTAATATTTATCGAACCGAGATCGGTAAATTTCACTGCATTGGAAACAATATTAATTAAGACTTGTTTCAACTTAGCCGAATCTGCCAAAACATGGATATCCCTGTCCCAAATAGAAACTTTTAGCTGTAATTGTTTGCGCTCAATGGTTACTAAATGTAGGTCGATAACTTCGTGCAGCACTCGATGTAAATTTACGCTTTCAATTTTGACCGATAGTTTTCCCGCTTCAATCTTAGAAATATCTAAAACATCGTTAATAATTCCCAGTAGATGTATAGCTGCATCATCTGCTTGCTGCAAAAATTCTCGTTCTTCTTCTTTACTATCGCAATAGCCATCCTGAACTACGCGAATGCAGTTAATAATACCGTTGAGGGGAGTTCTGAGTTCGTGAGAAGTAGTTGCCAAAAATTCGCTTTTTAGTTTATTAGCAGCCTGAGCTTCTTTCCAAGCAGAAATAATTTCTTCTCCCCAGGCTCGCAGTCTGCTTACCATGTCATTGAGAGCTACCGATAGTTGATTAAATTCTCTGATTTGAAAATTTTCGGGAAGACGTTGGGAAGTTAGGGCATTAAGGCGATCGCTGCTAATATATAAACTCTCTTCTCTCAAAGAGTAGTCTCGAATTTGTTCGAGGGGACGAGCTAACTCGCGAGATAAATACAGGGTAACTAAACAGCTAGCACCGATCAAACCCAAAGTCATACCTACTAGTGCTTGCCGAATATCTTTGAGGGGTTCGAGGGCAGCATCGAGGGGACTAACGGCAAGCACGATCCATTTTTCTGGTCTGGTTTTAGATACAGGAGAAGGAATAGAACTATATCCTGCCACCAACTCGACACCATCGGTTTCTAAATAAAAGAGATGAAGAAAGTCTGGCTTATCGGCGATCGCATTATCTAGTAAGTTACCCAGTCTTTGAGCATCGGGCATTTGTTTGATATTACGCCCTACCCGCTGTATAAAAGGATGAGCCAATATTGTGCCATCTTGGTCGATGACCACAGGATAGCCTTCTAGCGAACCAGGTTCGATAATTTCCTGGTCGAGAATAGCAGATTTGACGCTTAAGGCATAGCGCAAGTCACCATTGCGATCGTACATCGGCGCAGTTAGCCATAGTTTGAGTTGACGACGGAGCGGATTTTCATCTTTTTCTTCAGAATCTCTAATGAAAGAAGTGCTTGGTAGTATCAGCTTGACGTTAGTTCGCTCGGCAGTACTAAAAATGCCTTGTTTCTTCTTTTGCCAACCACTACTTTCTAATTCTACGGACTCATTGCAGGTAGTTGCGACAATGGTATTAGTATTGAGGTCAGTAATTTGAGCGCATAAAATATCTGTGGGTAGTACTTCTTTTAATTGGGCAATCAACGAATAAGGTTCGATCTTCTCTGACCTAGAAATTGCGCTGTCGCTAGCATTAGCTAGATTATTGCGTAAGGCATCGATGGAATGTCTGACAATTTCTCCTTTTCTGACTGCGCTTTCTGTCAAATTTTGCCTAGCACTCTCCAGAAAAGCGGTGCGAGCTTTTCTGTAGGTAACATAAACGCCAATTAACAAAATAGGAACGCTAACTAAAAGAATGCGCGAAAGTAATATACGTCGGAAAGAAGATTGTCCAGGTCTCATAGGAAAACATCGAGGCGCGCGCTTATACTATATCTTTATCAATGTATTTTAATGATATCCATTCCTATAGTATTTGCCATGCTTGTAAGGATAAATTATGAATAATCGACCCCATACTGTGGCTATTTTAGCCATGACTGCTGATGGTAAAATTTCCGATCGCCAAAGCTCTCCCGCACGATTTGGCTCGGTAAACGATCGATATCACCTACAGCAGCAGGTTTCTCTAGTAGATGGGGTTATCTTTGGGGCAGGTACTCTTCGAGCCTATGGTACAACTATATCTGTCTCTGCAGATGAATTAGTAAAAAAAAGAATAGAGCGATCGCAGCCAGCACAGCCAGTACAAATTATTGTTTCTGCATCGGGAAATTTAGACCCTAGATGGCGTTTTTTTCAACAGCCCGTACCCAGGTGGTTATTAACTGTCTCTAGTGGAGCGCAACTATGGCGCGAACGATCGGGATTTGAGCGAATTTTAATTATTGAGGGTAAAAAAGAAAGCGATCTGACAATCGATTGGCAGACTGCTGTCGATCGCTTACAAGCCTTGGGTTTAAATAAACTGGCAATTTTGGGTGGAGGAGAATTAGTTGCCTCTTTATTAGCAATAGATTTAATTGACGAACTCTGGTTAACTATCTGCCCTCTACTAGTCGGCGGAAAAACTGCTCC
>CAYXWE010000642.1:0-3080 GCA_964468145.1 uncultured Pleurocapsa sp. | reverse complement strand
CCCGTAACTGCTTTACCCAACCAAATAGTAGTCAATGTTGGGGATATGCTAGAGCGACTCACCAACAAAAAATTAAGATCTACTGTCCATCGAGTAGTTAATCCAGACAGGGAGTTACTGAATACTCCTCGTTATTCTATTCCTTTTTTTATGCACCCTGTTTCGGAAATGGATCTAAGTTGTTTGGCTAATTGCATCGATGAAAATAACCCCAAGCAATTTATCGATATCACTGCGGGGGAATTTCTCAACCAACGCTTGCGAGAGATAGGACTAGTAAAGGATGAGGTATGAGCAAAATAACTAAGAACTAAAAACTAAGAACTAAAGATTACCCGTGTCTCGGTAGACTAGTAATTGTACTTAATATGATTATTTTAAGAAGCTAACAGCTAACAGCTAATAGCTAATAGCTAATAACTAATAGCCAATAACAATCTTGAGTTAACAGTTCTAAAGTAAATATGAGCAATACAGTTTGGGAATTAGACTTTTATTCGCGTCCAGTGCTAGATGAGAATGGTAAAAAACTATGGGAGGTTTTAATCTGCGAGAGTCCCAACGATATTGCGCGATCGCCCGATAGTTTGTTTAAATACGCTCAATATTGCTCTAGTAAGACTGTAAACTCTTTGTGGCTGCGCGAGGCGATGGAAAAAGCGATCGCCGAAGCGGGAACATCCCCCAAGAAAATTCGTTTTTTCCGCCGTCAGATGAATAACATGATTGTTAAAGCTTGTGAAGATTTGGGAATTACACCCCTCCCCAGTCGTCGCACCTATGCTCTCAATCAATGGCTAGAATCGAGAATTAAGGATGTCTATCCCCAAGAGGATGGTTTTGACCTCAAAACAGCTAATACCCCTTCGGTACAGTATCCTCCTTTAAATCCAATTCCTTTACCCGATGCCGTTAAAGGCGATCGCGGTGATAAATGGACGCTTGTCAGCTTACCCGCATCAGCTTTTGATGAGATGAAAGAATGGGATATTGCTTTTGAAGACTCTTTTTCTCTTTCTTTAGTAAATATTACCCCCGATACAATTATTCCTGGCTTGATTGTTTATTCTCCCCGCGCTACTCCTTTTGCTGCGTGGATGTCGGGATTGGAAATGGGTTATCTCAACTTAGAAAAATCGGTACGCTCTCAACTGCGTTTGGAAACAGGGTTAAGCGATAGTTGGACGTTGGTAAACTTGACCAATTCAGATATGGTTGAAGAAGCAAAAAAATTTGAAACCGCCAAAAAGAAAGCCAATGGGGTACACTTTTTGGCGGTGCAAACCGATCCCGATTCGGAATCTTTTGCTGGGTTTTGGCTACTTAAAGAATAAAGCCTTAACTTTCTAAGTAAGTATTGAGATCTTCAACCAAACGAGTTAATTCCGCTTCGCTAGTCAAACGAATGCGATCGTCTCTGAGGGTTACTAAAATTTTGGCAGCGAAGGGACTAGGATAAATATTCGGATTGCAAAAAATCTCTAGGAATACATCTCCCGTATGTTGGTACTCCATCGATTTTTGTCGGGTGGGACGATTCCCCGCACCAGCAGCAACACTAGCGATCGCTTTGAGACTTTGCATCAAGTCGGCTATTTCCGATTGGAGTTGCTTGGCTGCTTCGTGAGAAAAATTAAAGCTAACCGCCCCTTGAATTAGATTAAGAGTTAATCGACTCATCTTGAAGTTAAATTAATTTACTATTGAGATTGAATATTAAAAGCTTTCAAACTCTTTAAGACAAAACCTATCAAGTATTAGATTGATAATTAATTATTTGTCAGAAATTATCTCAATAAGTTACGTTTTTTCTCATAACGAAATATAGCTACAAACATCAACTACCCAAGATCCCTCGCGTTTTTCGGACTATGATTGTAAGGCTAGCATCTGCCAGATCTTTTATTTTCTATCCATGCAAGACAATCGCTCTCAAGTCCGCAAAGTTTTGGGACTTACTTTATTATTAAACTTATTTGTAATGGGACTCAAGATCTCTTTGGGTATAGCTACAGGATCTCTGAGTTTACAGGCAGACGCACTACACAGCGTTACCGACAGTGCCAACAACATTTTAGGTTTAATTACCAATCGTTTTTCTTCTCCCAAACCAGATCGCGAACATCCTTACGGACATCAAAAGTTTGAGGCGGTAGGGGCATTAGGTATTGCAGCTTTTTTGGGTATTGCCTGTTTTGAAATTCTTCAGGTAGCGGTGTCCAAGATTTTTTGGGAGACAGAGAAAGTGGCGATAAAAGTATCTTCTCTGGAATTATGGCTGTTGTTAGTTGTTTTGGGGGTTAATATCTTCGTAGCTTATTACGAACGTAGCGTAGGCAAAAAAGTTAATAGTCCCATTCTAATCGCCGATGCCAAACACACCATGAGCGATATTTGGGTCACAATAATTGTGATTGCTGGATTGGTGGGAGTGTGGCAAGCCAAAAGCCTTAACATTCCTCAACTACAATGGCTTGATGTAATCTTGGCTTTTCCCGTAGCCTTGCTAGTGTTTCATAGTGGATGGGAAGTAATTAGGGATAATTTACCCTGGCTAGTAGATGAAATGGCGATCGCGCCAGAAGCCATTAACGATCTGGTGATGGAAGTACCAGGAGTAGTTAGCTGTCACGATATTGCTTCTCGTGGAATATTAGGCAGACAGGTATTTATTGAAATGCACCTGATTGTTGATACCGACGATCTGGCGATCGCTCACGACATAACAGAACAAATTGAAGATCTATTAGAAAAACGTTTTGGCAGGGTGCGGGTTCTAATTCACGTTGAACCCCCAGAATATGAGGAAAACAATATTAGTTTTGGCAGCGCGGAAGCATCACATTATCGATCTTCCCAGATTAAACATTAGACCTATGCCCATGAATGATGTTGACAATCCACAGTTTATGGTTTTTTGTCCTTGGTTCTTCGTCTTTTGTCATCTTTTTACAACTCAGATAGGATTGATATAGCGGTTTACTTTGGTTTACATTAAACAGTTGTGAAATTGCGAACTATTACTCAATAAATATATAGCAACCCTAAATAATTTTGGAGTATGTTCAATAACTAAAGAC
>CAYXWE010000641.1:0-3083 GCA_964468145.1 uncultured Pleurocapsa sp. | reverse complement strand
CAAATGTGCAGTCATTACTTATTGCACCTGGTCGCACGAACCCTATATTTTCGCCTTGTAGAAAAGCCTTTACTTTTTCACAAAATAGAGATCTACTAATCCCTTAAACCCAGAAACTGAAACCTTAACAAATTCCGCTACTTCAAAAAATCCTGAGTCTATACATTTTTGCAACATTTCTATTCCATATTCTAAATCTTCTTCATCAAGTTCTAAGACACAATTTGAATTCTCTTTGTAAAAGCTACTATTCCCAAGCTTAACAAGTAATTTATTAATTTCAGAATTACCATGTCTAATTTTAAATATTTTATTGTCCACAATTATGCAGCTTAATACCCCTTTTTCTTTGCTGTCACGTGCCTTTTCAAAAGCTTCAATTGCCGATTCAACATCTTCATCATTGAACTTAAGAATAATTGAATATTTATCTTCTTTTTTAATTTCAAGCATTTCGTTGTTGATTTACTTTAGAGGAACATGTACGTTTTTCTTAAGTTTAAACTTATTACCATTCTGTGCTGGTGTATCTAAAAATTCAAAATGTACATGAGGAGTATTTGGCACACTAGGCTGTCCAATTCCATGTCTTCCAAAATAGTCAGCAGGAACGACTCTAAACTGCCTTTTTCCGTCTTTACTTCTCCAAGTTCCTTTATCAATTTTAATGGAGTCATCGCCTAAGAATTTTTTTCGTTCTACGGAAATATTAGCTTTATCGATTGTTCTTCTCCACTCTGTTAAATTTTGAGTTCTTCTTTTGTTTAATTTTGGATTCAACAATAAACCATCATCGGCTCTTGCGCCTGATTGGTAGCCTCTAGCTTCAAAAAATGGTTGAAATAAATCATCAGCAGCAGCACCCAAACCAGTTGCAGTATCTTGAAGATTATCCAAACCATCTGCCGATAGATTATCAAAATTATCTGCTTGTCTTACTACATCATCAAAAAATCCATCAACTAATACGGGAATATCACCAAGATCTCTGGGAAGAAAATCATCAAGATTGTTACTCAAAGCTCTTAAAGCTTCATCAGAAGAATTAGCTAAAGATCTGAGGAAGTTTGGAAGATTTCTAACTCCTCCAGGTATTCCACCGCCAAGAACTATTTCCCATCCTGCTCGCTCAAGAGATCTATCTAAATCTTGAGGATTATCTAAATTTGGTAAACTATCACAATTACTTAAATTATTTAGCTCTTCAGGACTTAAACGATTGCCTTGGTTGTCTGTTGGAGCAGTAGGTGTCTGCGCTCCATCTGAAGAAATTAAATCGGCTGCAATAGTTGAGAAAGCTACTAAAGCCAAAAATGATAAAGTTACAGAATTACCAGAAGGATCGTTGTAATTTAGAGGAGAGTTAAAGACATAGCTATATAAATTAGTATCTCCAGCATCGAATCCAATCTTATCCTCTTGAATAAAGATACCATTTAACGAGTCATAGGGACGAGCGCGATAATATAGAAGTCCAGTCTCAGGGTCGTATTCCCTTCCTGTATAGGTAAACCTAAAGTTAACATTACTGTTAGTCTCAACCGTAATATTACCAAAGGCATCGTAGGTAATGTTATTAACTACATTCCCTTGATTATCCAAAAGCACTCTTACCGAACCTTGATGGTCGGTTAATGCCCAGAGTACTTCACCACCCGCATTCTCTTGAGCGATAACTTCATCGATACCAACTCCATGAAAGTATCTTTCAATTTCATTACCATCCCCATCAAATACTAGGGCAATTTCACCATCATCGAGGACGTATCTTTCTACTTCTCCATCGACGAATTTGGCTATTCTGTTGTTATTGAGGTCGTAGATATAGGCGATGTTTTTCAGAACATTCCCAGCACTATCAGATGTAACTACTCCAATTAATCTATTGCGGTAATCCCATTGATATTCGGTAACTATACCCGTAGCTATTTCTGTCTGGGATATTCGATTACCTTCACCATCGTAGGTATAGTTATAAGTACCATCGGTTAGTAACTGATTGTTTTCACCTGTTACATAGCCATCGTTAATCCGATTACCGTTATCGTCATAGTTATATTCTTCATTCTCTTGATGACTATAATCTGCTTGAGTTAACTGGTCAGTCTTATCGTAGTTATAGGTGGAAATTCCTTCAGGGGAAGCAATTTCAGTAATCCGATTATCAGCATCATAGCCATAGTCGTAATCAGCAATCGTATCGCTACCGTTGAGATGAGTAATATCTGTAACTCTTCCGTTTTTGTCGTAGATATATTCGCTAGAAGCTAAAGGATTGTTGCCTTCTAAATTGTTTGCGCGATCGCTTTTTATTCTTTGGGAAGCAGCATCATAGGTATAATCAATACGTTTATCTACTACTCCATTACCAGATTGAGTAATGTTTGTAACCCTATTGAGGGCATCGTAACTATAGTTTTCTATTCCCGATGTTACTCCGTTAATCGAATCGGTAACGCTAGTCATGTTGCTCGCAGCATCATAACCATAGTTAAAGACCACATTAGGTACGCCCTCTGTACCAGCGTTATCAACTTTTGTTAATCTTCCCGCTTGGTCATATTCATAGGTATAGGCAGAATTAGCATCTTCTCCATTGATTAATTCCGATGCAGCATTGTATTGATAGTCAATCTGATGGATGGGATTACCCGCTTCATCAAGCCAGATCTCTGCCGTATTGCGATTGAGATTGTCGTATTGATAATTGATAGTACGATTATTGCGATCGTTACTACTAATGAGATTACTCACCTTATCGTATTGATAGCTGCGAGTATCCCCTAGTTGATTAGTATCCGTTACCATACGATTTAATTCATCGTAGGTATAGGTAGTAGTGTTCGCTTCGGGGTCGGTAATGGTTAATAGATTACCTACAGGGTCGTAGGTGTAATTGGTAGTACGATTCTCAGCATCGGTAGTAGCAATTAAACGATAGATGTCGTCATAGTCATAGGTAGTAGTATTGCCGAGAGGATCTATTTCTGCTGTGGCATTACCGACTTCATCGTATTGTGTAGTAGTGATATTACCTTCTGCATCGGTAACAGTAGTAAGTAAATCCCGTTCGTCATAAGCAA
>CAYXWE010000640.1:0-3084 GCA_964468145.1 uncultured Pleurocapsa sp. | reverse complement strand
ATAGTTCTCCGAACCGATGACACAAGCATCTCCCGTCTTGAGTTCTTTCGCTAAGTGGGAAAAAATACAAATCTCCAACTGACGGCGCACTAATAATTCTTCGCCATCAATTTCTACAACTACGAGCTTTAGCCATTGGTCGCTGATAAAACTTAAGTCCAGACTGGCTTTGAGGAATTTACTTCTTCTATGCTGATTATCTAAAATAAACCGTACTGCTTTGATGACTGACTGTTCGTTGGAAGTAGAGCAAATTTCTAAGGACCTTACCAAGTCAAATAATGCTTTGCGATAGGGGGAATAAAACGACCAGAGTAAGGGGAAATGGTCTTTAGTATTAACAGAGGCAATTTCCGAGTATTGTTCTAACAGTAAAGGAGTTCCGCCATTGCTGTCTAATAAACCCTGTACCTGTTTTCCTAGTTGAGTATAGCCTGGAGATTTATCCGAGAAACCTAAAATTTCGCCAAACATTTCCAACATGGTCTGGGTTTGATTGAGATATTTCTCTCTTAGATACTCCAACTTGGTTTTGGCATTGTTGTGGATTTTCTTAATCCGTTTGAGAAACATCTCTACCATGTGGTCGCGGGTTTTTACCTGAGCTTGATAGAGCAAGCACAGCAATAAAGTTCGGCGTTTGGGCAGCCTAAAATCGTTAAATTCGGAAATATCCAAAGTTCTGGCTAATGCAGCAAAGGATTTAACTTTGGTAGCGGGGATAAATGAGAGTAGTTTCTGGGCATCCCCCACCAGCATCATAGTATCGAACTTATCCTGTAGTTCTTTGATGTACTTGAGTTTGTGACTTTTAGGAGGAGATTTGAGGAGATTGAGATTGGCGTTAGTGTCTTCAACAGAATCGGAAACTAGCAAGCCATCTATGTTCTGCCTGTCAGTGGGAGATAATTTGCGGGCTACCCGCTTGAACAGACGAGTATTTACAATCGAGCGAATATGACAGGCTAAACGGTCGAGAGTGCTAAAGGCTGGCAATTCGTAGCGTTGTCTGACCAATTCTTCAATGGCTACGTTAATTAAATCTGCGGGATGATCTCTGACAAAGGCTGCATCCCTAATAGCTACTGCTGCTAATTCTTGACCCTGATTATTGTAGGGATTGATGTTCAGATATTCTCTAATGGCTTCTTGATAGTAGCGAATCGACCGTAGGGAAGGAACAGGAGAGACTTGATAATTTAGTTTTAGACAGGTGCGGAGGTGAATAATAATTGGCTGGGGAACTAATTCTGGATGAGTAAAATAGCCCAATCTTTGAAAAGATTTGAGCATCACCATCAATCCCAACAGTCCTGTCTTACTTCTGGTACGACTGGTGGCAAACTTTATTTCTTCGACTGTTGGGGTGTAAAGTTCGTGTAGTTCTTTGTTAGATGGATAACGTTTGAACTGGGGATAAGCAGTTCGACTAATTACGGTAATAGCGATCGCCTCCGCAGATAAACTCGACTAACAACTCTTATTGAGGTTACAGCATTGGTTTGACCTTTGGTCGTGCTACGAAACATTACTTTGCCGAGTTAACATCATTCTCGGCAAAGTATCATGAAGGTATAGACCGCAGCATGAGGTGTTTACCTATGCTACAAGCAACTGCTCCAGGTTCTTTTTCGGCAAAGTTTAAAAATTCTCCTCCGATCAAACAGCCTTCAAAGGGAGAAAGGGAATATTTGCGTAGCTCAGAAGTAAAAGCTTTGATGAAAGCTGCCAAGAGTGTGGGCAGAAATAAAGTCAGGGATGCTGCGATTATTCTGTTAATGTTTCGTCACGGTTTGCGGACGGCAGAATTAGTCGCTCTTAAATGGTCGAGAGTCGATCTAGCTGCTGGTTATCTGGAGGTTCAAAGAGTCAAACACGGTCATCATAGCGTACATCCTCTTCGTTCTCCTGAATTGAGAGCTTTAAGACAATTAAAAAGAGATTATCCCGATACCCAGTATGTCTTTGTTTCGGAGCGGAAAGCACCTCTGTCTACTCGTTCGGTTCGTCATATTGTTGCTAGGGCGGGAAGATTGGCGGGAATTGAAGGTCGAGTGCATCCCCATCAGTTACGTCATGCTTGTGGTTATTATCTAGCAACTAATGGGCAGGATACTAGGTCAATTCAGGATTATTTGGGACATCGAAATATTCAGCATACCGTTCGCTACACCCAGCTAAACCCCTCTAGATTCGAGAGTTTCTGGACTGATTAGCCGTCATATTTAAGTTTTAATAGTTAATAAATACTATCAAGTGTAACCTATGCAGGATAAGGGTTTGAGGGCTATATTGCACTATTTTACACGTATCTCGGCTCTCCCCCGATTTAACTGACTTAAAATCGGGACGCTATCAATACGATTTGAGTACCAATCTGGTTCATTTCCTCTGTGGGGAGTTTGTCAGTCCTTTTGAAACTACAAGACAAGTGGGGGATTTCCTTCACGTTAATAGTATTGAAAGCGATTTCGGTAGCGGATGGGGATTGGTAGGACTCGAAGAAATCGTTCAAGACATCGATGGTTCGCTACTTTTAATCGATGGAGATGGAGAAGAGTTATTATTTGAAGTTCCTGAAATAGAAACAGACCCTTATACTTCTCCCAAGGATGATTTTTCCCAATTAATAAAACTAACCGATGGTAGTTTTACTAGAGTTACCAAAGAGCAAATAGTTTATCAATTCAACCAAGCTGGGAAATTAACAACAGTTACAGACCCCAATGGGAATCAAACCGAATATGTTTACGACGATATAACTAAAAAACTAATTGAGATAATCGACCCTGTTGGTCTGACAACTACTTTCGATTACGACTATACAGGGAAAGTAGGAAGTATTATCGACCCCTTTGGGCGCATAACTACTTTAAACTATGATTCAGAGGGAAATTTAATTGAACTTAAAGACCCAGATACCACTTCTCGAAGTTGGGATTACGATGACAATCATCTTCTAATATCCGAAACAGATAAAAGAGATAATAGCGAAACTACCGTTTACGACCAATTTGGAAGAGCCGAAAGCCTAACCAAAAAAGACGATTCCCAAATAAAACTCGACCCATTACAAACTCAAGG
>CAYXWE010000639.1:0-3085 GCA_964468145.1 uncultured Pleurocapsa sp. | reverse complement strand
GACTGAGGACTGAGGACTGAGGACTGAGGACTGAGGACTGAGGACTGAGGACTGAGGACTGAAAAAAAGATCGGGGGCTAAAGGAAAAATGTTTAATGCTCAATGATAAATGATAAATGTTATTTGTAACTTCGCTGTGTTAATTCCACATTATCAAACTCTAATTGCTCTTTTTGTAACACGGGAGTTTGTTCGTCCCCCGTATATTGCCAGGCTGCCACATAAGAATAATGTTCGTCATTGCGTTGGGCTTCTCCTTCGGAGGTTTGACATTCTTCGCGGAAGTGCGCCCCACAAGACTCTTGGCGTTCTAGGGCATCCCGCGCCATTAGTTCTCCCAATTCCAAAAAGTCCGCCACTCTTCCTGCAAATTCTAGGCTTTTATTAAAAGTATGAGGATCGCCTGGAATATTAACGTTTTGCCAAAACTCCTGTCTTAGTTCTTGAATTTGCGCGATCGCTTTGGTTAAACCAGCCCGATTGCGGGACATTCCTACATAATCCCAGAGAATTAGACCCAATTGACGATGAAACTCGCTAACGGTTTTATTTCCTTTGATACTCAATAGTTTATTGACTTTGGTATTCACATTCGCTTCCGCTTCGGCAAAGGCATCGTGAGTAGTATCTACGGTTGGTAAATCAGTAGTAGCAATATAATTACCCAAAGTGTAGGGAATCACAAAATAACCGTCAGATAAACCCTGCATCAAGGCACTAGCCCCCAAACGATTTGCCCCATGATCGGAAAAATTGGCCTCGCCCAAGACGTGTAACCCAGGAATGGTACTCATTAGGTTGTAGTCAACCCACAAACCTCCCATAATATAGTGAACCGCAGGATAGATCCGCATGGGTACTTCATAGGGATTTTCTCCTGTGATGCGCTGATACATCTGAAATAAATTATCATAGCGATCGCTAATTACTTCTTTACCTAGTTTTGCGATCGAATCGCGAAAATCTAAATATACAGCTAAACCTGTTTCCCCAACCCCCTTACCTTCATCAGTAACCTGCTTGGCATTGCGAGAAGCTACATCGCGGGGAACAAGATTACCAAAGCTAGGATATCTGGTTTCGAGATAATAATCCCTGTCCGCTTCAGGGATTTGATTGGGATGGCGTTTGTCCCCTGGTTGTTTTGGCACCCATACTCGTCCATCATTACGCAAGCCTTCGCTCATCAGGGTTAATTTAGACTGATAAGAACCAGATACGGGAATACAGGTAGGATGGATCTGAGTGTAGCAGGGATTGGCAAATAAAGCCCCTCGTTTATAGCATCGCCAAGCAGCAGTAGCATTAGAATTGCGGGCATTGGTAGAAAGATAAAACACATTACTATAGCCCCCAGTACACAGCAATACTGCATCTCCTGCATAACGTTCCAATTCCCCCGTTAGCAGGTTACGAACTACAATGCCTCTAGCCTTACCATCAACCAAAACCAAATCCAGCATTTCGCGACGGGGAAACATCTCAATTTTCTCTGCTGAAATTTGGCGCGACATAGCACTATATGCCCCTAACAATAATTGTTGTCCCGTCTGCCCCTTGGCATAAAAAGTACGGGATACCTGCGCCCCACCAAAAGAACGATTCGCCAACAAACCGCCGTATTCCCTAGCAAAAGGTACGCCCTGGGCAACACACTGGTCGATAATCTGGTTACTAATCTGTGCCAAACGATGTACGTTAGCTTCGCGAGAACGATAGTCACCGCCCTTAATTGTGTCGTAAAACAACCGCCAGACAGTATCCCCATCATTGGGATAATTCTTCGCGCCGTTAATTCCTCCCTGGGCTGCAATGCTGTGGGCGCGACGGGGAGAATCTTGGATACAAAAACTCTTAACGTTGTAACCCAACTCTGCCAGGGTAGCTGCTGCGGAAGCCCCTGCTAACCCCGTTCCGACAATTAAAATTGTATACTTTTTTTTATTTGCAGGACTAACTAACTTACAGCGATCTTTATAGTTGTCCCATTTTTCTTGTAGTTTACCAGCAGGAATTTTAGAGTCGAGCATTATTTAAACGATGAGAGATAAAGAATCAAAGGTTAAAAGAAAATAATGTTTAATATTAATGTTTAATGCTAAATGTTAAACCCAGTTGCCTGATGTAATTATAGTTCCTTGGTATTTTTTTATTTTGCCCAAAGTCATAAAATACGCCCAGGCTTCGTCTAAATATTCATCTTCTGGATTATATACTGCTACCATACGGCGATAGTATTCGTTTAAAGAAGAATTCCTTTGTGGTTGATAACCTTCGAGACGATCTAAACTATTCAAGAGATCGGCGTTGCCAAAGGTTAACAAAAATCCCTGTACTTTATTTTCTCCTTCTATCATGGCGGGATAACCGAGGGGCAGATTGTAGAGGATGGCTTTAGTGTAGCAAGGTATTTCAGACTGCACTTTGCCCAGACAAAAACGCTGATAATTTCTCTCTCCTGGTTTGAGAGTGCCATAAACAAAAACTTTGAGAATAGATGGTGAGGGTTTCATTAGATAATTATTTAGTCGATCGCAAATGTAATTGGGATACAAGCTTTGAAAATAGCTACTTGGAACGTTAATTCAATACGCAGTCGCCAGCAAATTGTCCTAGATTGGCTACAGCAGCATCGGGTAGATGTACTTTGTTTGCAGGAAACTAAAGTACAAGACCATCAATTTCCCCGCGAGCCTTTTGCAGAATTAGGATACAACATTTATATATCTGGTCAAAAGTCTTACAATGGCGTGGCTATTTTTAGTTTGAAACCCCTAACCGATGTTAGCTGCGGTTTTAGTCCGATTATTGGCGAGACTGCATCGGAGTTTGACGAACAAAAACGAGTAATTAGCGGTATCGCAGAAGGGGTAAGGATAGTCAATCTTTATGTCCCCAACGGTTCGGCTTTGGGTAGCGATAAGTACGAATATAAGTTGAATTGGTTGGGTTTGCTGCGAGAATATTTACAAAAATTGCAAAGCGAACCGCTAGAGATTTGCGTTTGCGGAGATTTTAATATTGCCCTAGAAGCAAAAGATATTTATACCAATAAGCCCAGGGACAAACATATTATGTCTTCTCC
>CAYXWE010000638.1:0-3086 GCA_964468145.1 uncultured Pleurocapsa sp. | reverse complement strand
TTCCGTACTACCAATGACGAGGGGTGTACGATAGTGCAATTTGTCTGGTACTACACTCAAAAGTCGCTCCGTACCAGTAGTAGCTTTTGCTCCTGCTTGCTCTGCTAAAAAGGCAAGGGGTGCAGATTCATACAATAATCGCAGTTTTCCTTCAGGATTTTTCTCCGTCCCAGGATAGAGAAATACACCACCTTGGAGTAGAATACGATGGAAATCCCCGACTAACGCACCGCTGTAGCGAGAAGTGTAGCCTTCGTGACGATGAACGTAGCGAATATACTCCCGAATTGATTCGTCCCATTGCCAGTAATTTCCTTCGTTGACGCTGTATACTGGCCCATGTTGGGGAACGGTAATGTTTTCTTCGGCGAGGATAAATTCTCCCAAGCTGGGATCGAGAATAAAGGAATGTACTCCTTTGCCCAGGGTGTATACCAATACCGTCGAAGGACCATATAGTATATAACCCGCACCAATCTGGCGATCGCCATTTGTTAATAAATCTCTAGCTTCACCGTCATGATCTTCCCCTTCTTGTTGGCGTAGGGAGAAAATCGAACCTACATTGAGGTTAATATCTACATTAGAAGAACCATCAATAGGATCGTATAGCAGTGTATAACGTCCGATGGGGCAATTTTCAGGAATATAATAGGGTTTTTCCATCTCTTCTGATGCCAAGCGACAAACCAAACCACTTTGCTTGAATACAGAAATAAAGACATCGTTGGCGTAGATGTCCATTTTCTTAACAGATTCGCCCTGAACGTTAGTTTCTCCCGTAAAACCTAACGCCCCAGCCATTAATCCAGCCTTACTCAAACGACGACTAACCAGTTTGGCAGCGAGGGCAATACGATTCATAATTGCGCTGACATCTTGCGCTTTAGTCCCGAAATCTGAAAATTGTTGTAATACGTGCCTAGATAAAGTTTTGCAATCTCTATCCAAGCTATACTCTGGAACGACTGTGTTGTCAGAACTTCCCATAATTATTAACCTTCCTAACCCTGCATCTCTTGCCTTCTGATACCCAGATATATAGAGCCTGTTGGAAGACAAGAGCTAGATAAATGGCGCGGTACAAATCCAAGATTTAGATTAACTACGCCCTACTTAATTCATATTAGGAAGGTATTTTTAGTCGGTGTCGGAAGCTTAAGACTAGCTTTAGGTTGTAGCGTTTTTTTGCTGCTTCTGATACCAAACTTTCTGAATCGAGAACGCTCAATCAATATCGATCGATTGGGGGCGATCGCTTTTTTGGGGACTAGCGACCTTATTGCTGGTAGAATTATATCCTTGTTTTTCTAGCCATTGGGACAGTGGTTCTTCATTTAGCTTAAGCTGCAAAACTCCAGAAACAAAACCACCAGCAAAAGCCACTGGCTGCTGAATGAATTTTTGTAATGCAGGAGTCAATTCTGTTAGAAACATAAGTTCAAAAAAAGTGAAATAATTTAGCTCTTTATCTATACTTCAAATTTTAAAACAAATTGCCATCGATCGCTTTTTCCCTTTTATTAGGCATTTCAATCGAAATAATGTACCCTCGGATACGGTATTTGATTGCAATAGTTAACAAGGAATATAGAAGTGTTAAGTTAGTGTGTTTTAACTTATATAACGCTTTGCAATCCGATCTAGATCGGTTTTAATACGATTATGAGTCTTTTGAAGTAGCTGTGGTTAGCCAATCCGCATCATCCCCATGGCAAACGAGGATTCTATAGGCAAAAAATACACACTTTGGGATATAGAATGATGGATCGTCAGCCTCCAAATGATATCTTACTCGCAGAGTTAGAAAGAGAACGTTCTATACGCCGTACAGTCAGACTTTTATATGATAAGCGATCGCGTATCCTAGACGAACTCGATCGTTTGATTAGCCATCTTTCTTTATTAGTTACTGTCCCACGCAAAACCGCTGAAGATCCCCAACCCGAATCGGATATTTTGATCGAAGCTGCCAAGAGAATTAACGATCCAGTGTTTACCGATCTGGTAATTCAAATTATTCAAGAACGGGAAAAATCTTAAAATCACGAATTATCGGTTTAAATAATTCGTGATAGCTGCAAAATACCCCGATCTATCTCGGCTGTTTCTAGTTGACCATAGCCAAAGATAAATTCTCCTTGGTATCGAGGTTGCAAATAATATCCTCTAGCACTAATCAAACCAATACCCGCTGCTGCTGCTATTGCCATAATTGCCTCGTCGGGTAAAGCTGTATTGATTTTTGCCATTAAGTGAATACCTGCACTCTCTCCCAGGATAGTAACTCGATCGCCAAAGTATCGCTCAAACGCAGTCATCAAAGCCTGGCGACGCAAATTATAAACTTGACGCATTCGTCGGATGTGTCGCTCAAAATGTCCTAATCTAATCCAGTCGGTAAGGGTATATTGTTCTAAAATCGGACAAAAGCGATCGCACAACCATTTAGCTTTACTAAAAATTGGTACTAAATTGTTTGGTACAACTAAGTAACCAATTCGCAATGAGGGAAATAGGGTTTTGGAGAAAGTGCCGATATAAATTACCGAATCCGCCCGATCTATTCCCTGTAAAGCAGGTATGGGCTGCGATTGGTAACGATACTCGCTATCATAATCATCTTCAATAATCAAAGTATTGGTTTTTTCTGCCCACTGTAACAATGCGATTCTTTGAGATAACGACATTGTTACTCCTGTAGGAAATTGATGGGATGGAGTAACATAGACTAGTTTTAAATTTTGCTGGCAGTTATTCAAAGCTTCAACATCCAATCCCGTCTGATTAACTGCTATGGGCTGTATTTTGGCAAACTGTCCTTGAAAACAACAGCGTGCGCCCAAATATCCTGGTTCTTCTACTGCAATCCAATCCCCTGGATCTAATAACAAGCGAGCAATTAAATCCAATGCCTGCTGAGAACCATTAGTAATTATGACTCGATCGGGAGTGCAATTGACTGCTCGCGATCGCCCTAAACGATCGGCGATTTCTTGTCTTAAAGGGTGGAACGAGAAATATTGACGCTCTGCCCGATGAATCAGGGCAGATTCCCAGTTCACAGACAAAACTTACCCCAGAAG
>CAYXWE010000637.1:0-3088 GCA_964468145.1 uncultured Pleurocapsa sp. | reverse complement strand
GGTAGCAATAGAATCAGATTTCGAGTTTCCTAGTCCAGTACCTCACGGTCACGCAATAGGGGTAGATGTCGGCTTGCTCTCCTACGTAGCAACTAGCGACAGATACACCGAAAGGCGACCCAAGTTTTTCAAGACAGCCTACAGTCGGCTGAAAGTGCTACAAAAGCGTTTGTCGAGGAAGATGAAACGGGGGAAAAACTATGAAAAAGCAAGAATCAAAGTAGCCAAACAACACAACCACATCGCATTCAAGCGAACAGATTATCAGTTCAAATTAGCTCATAAGCTTTGTGATATGGCAGACACAATCTATATAGAAGATTGTGATTTTCGTATCATGGCAAAAGGGTTTTTAGGCAAACATACAATTGATGCTGCTTTTGGAAAACAAAGGGATATCTTAGAGTATGTAGCCAAGAAACGAGATGTTTTTGTTGGGCGCGTCGATCATCGAGGAACGAGTCAAACCTGTCCTAATTGTCGCGCCGAGGTTAGAAAAGATTTGTCCGATAGATATCATGTTTGTCATGAGTGTGGTTATGGTGTGGACTATCCTGTGGATAGAGATATAGCCTCTGGGCAGGAAATATGCAACAGAGGTGAAGAAACGTATCGCGGGACTCGCGAAAAGCAAGAAATTGGCTCTCAAGTCGTACTGTCGGGCAACTTGGTTGTAGACAAGTGGCGCAACTCACCGCATTCGGTCAGGGGAGCAAGATCCATTAGCGATAATGGAAGCCCACGCTATATTAAAAACGAAGCGTAAGCGGAGTTTTGAATTAGCGTTGGGAGGAAGTCACAAATTGTTTTTGCCTGAGAGGTTATCTAGTAAAATTGTATTAGTTTATATTTTTCAGGCTAAGTTCGGGATGAAATATAAACAGTACAATAATTTAGAAATTATCAACTATTTTGCAAAATGGCTAAAACCTCACCGATTTCTCATTTTGTTGCCGTCAGCGATCTCTCTAAACCAGCATCAGAACAAGAGGGAATTTTAGTTGAAGTCCCAGGTACAGCAGGAGACACTAAAAAAAATAGAGCTAAAGCCTTGGATATTGTCCAAGAAATGTGGGAAAAAGAAGAAATAGATGTCAATCGTTTTCCTGATGGTTTGACCCAAGAACATATTTTTTATGTACCATCAGATAGTCACAAAGTAAAATCTAACAAAGCCGTGTCAGATAGTCAGGAATTGTTGCCCATAGTTCAGGGTGCAAAAGAAATTATTCAACTAACTAAGCTACAGCTAGAAGTACAAGAAGCTTCGGAGCAAGCATCGCAATACGTCCCTATTATCAAGGTAGTGTTAGAGCGATCGCGTCCCCTAACGACGGAAGAAAAGGAATTAGCCAAAGACAAAAAATATGGCAAAACTCTAGAAAAATTAGGCTCGGTGGTAGCAGCCCAAGAAGAATACCAAGAAACTTGTTCGGGAAATGGAAATTTGGTGTTGAATGCGATCGCTTGGCAGCTATCTCAAGGAGTCGATCCCCAAGCGGATAAAAACTAGAGATTCAATCTAGGGGATAAACATAAGCGGAGAAGTTGTTTTGTTTTAAGTCAGACACAAATTGCTCCGCATCCTGGCGATCGTCGAACGCACCTAAATAAATAAATACGCCTTGAGGAAAGTTAACTAAAGATATTTGCTTGACCTGTTTTTGGGCATCCGCTAAAGACTGTTCCCCCGTGTATTCTGTCAGTATGTAGTGATAGGGGGTATTAAAGCTAGACAAGCTAGCAACATCCTCTAGAGGTGCTAAAGCAGGAGCAATGGGAGCAAGAGCTAAACTAGAATCTTCTGGCTCATCCTGGGTAATTTTAATCGTTCCCAGAGTACTGAGATTGAGAGGGACAAATTCTTTGGCTGCTAAATTAATCTTACCCACGCTAGATACTGGTGTTTCGACTTCGTTGGTGCGATCGGCAATATGCCTATTGCGCCAAATAAACCCCGCAGAAACCAAATTGACCAAAAACAATAGAGCGATCGCGCTGATACCCCAGGGACTCAATATATTATCGATCCAGTTGCGATCGCGATATTCTATCTCTGGAGTTTCTCGATCTAAAAGTTCTGTACTAAGATCTGATGGCGAGGGAGTTGTCCATTCATCGGGAGTCTTTTCCAATTCTGCATTGAGGACTACCTTCGGCGCGCTCGATTTACTACTAGCTTTTCGACGATAGGGATTGAAAATATTGATTGTCCCCGTAGCAAAAGGTTTGTGAACAATACTGGATTTGAGACGGGGATTAGCTTGAGCTTGCTTTTTTTGATCGTTCGAGTTTGTAGACGACATATTGCTATCGAGTAATTAGCCTAGATCGCGATCGATTATTAGAGGTCTAGCTTAACTTCTCTAGGTCAAAGTCGCCTTATATTTGACTCAAGACAATTTGTTTTATTTCCTCAATGATGCGATAGGCTTCTTGGATAATTTGCTGAGAATTGATGCCATAAATTACCTGTAGTGCGATTAGAATAGCAGCGATCGTCAACATAGTTTTAACGCTGGCTTGGACGACTTTGACTAACCAAGCCAATACTAGGAGTATTAGAATTACGGTAGCGATGGGAATAATTATTTCTACTGAGATCATCTGTGATTATTCTCCATAGATTGGATGGAAATTATAGCTACGGATCGCCCCCTAGCTATCTGTGAAATTTATTGTACTGTATAGCTTTACGATCTATGTCTTTAATAAATGCATCTTTTCCATCCATGTAGCTTTCAATATCGTAGGGATATTGTTGCGCTAATTGGCGTTTTAAATTGCTATATTGTTTTGCTTCGATAGGATGAGCAATAATATAGTCTCTAAAGTCTAGATGGCGTTTAATTTGTGGAGACTCTACAGGGAAAATATGAACGTGATGAGTTCTAGTACCCGATGAATTATCTTTACGAAAGTAACGGCGATCGCTTATGCCAAATTCTCCCATTGCTTGATAGCCCAGATTTTCCATGGAGGTATTTTGGCTATCTACTCGATCGATATCTTTGACTGCTACTAATATATCGATAATGGGTTTGGCATAAATATTGGGAATGGAAGTACTGCCGATATGGTGAATCTC
>CAYXWE010000636.1:0-3103 GCA_964468145.1 uncultured Pleurocapsa sp. | reverse complement strand
ATATTTCAACGCTATCTATCATCTATTTAAATACTAAAAAACCGTTGCGCCAACAACGGTTTCTGTCCACAATAAAAATAAATCTTATGACTAAGAGAATTATAGATAAAAATCTATTTGAAGAAGATGACTTCGATATCGAATACGATGAAGATTTTGATAACCCTTCCTACTTTACAGACCAAAATTTAATTAAAATGGGTGTTGAGCCTGATAGAATCCCCGAAATTAGAGCAAATTGGGCACAGAAGGTATCAGAACCTAAAACAGTAGAAGAAAGCAATAATAAAATTACTTTTACTTACTGCACGACTAAGTGCGATAAGAAGCCTGATTCATATCCTAGAAATAGTAATGAATTCAAACACAACATTACCAAAACTGGAATGCAACATCCTTGGTGGACAAATAAAACATCCACGGTAGAAGAGCTTTTTAAACTGTCTTCTTCTGGACATACTGTTATTACTTCAGTGTTTGAAGGGAAACGTAAACTCTCAACTAATGAAGGAAGTTTCGTCGAATGTAAAGTCATCTACCTTGACAGTGATGATGGTACTTCTGTTGATGAAAGATTGAAGCAACTTGAGAGTATTGGAGTTTCCCCTAATTTCTGGTATTCCACTTTCTCAAACTCCCTACACCATCCTAAGTTTCGCGTTGCTATCGTTCTCGATGAACCAATAACCAAAGTAGAAAACTACACTCAAATCGTTAGCTACCTAACCTCTACTTTCGGGTTTGACCGCCAAGCGAAAGACCCATTAAGATTATTCTTTGGAGGTTCAGGAGACGGTCAATTCCTATCAAGTAAATCTAACTCTACAGAATTGCTTCTAAATACCTCTAAACCAACTCCAAAAGAGAAAAAGGTATCAAAGTCTCCTCAACTCCGTAATAGGGTAGATTCTGATTGTCTCAGACTCTTAATCGATATTGCTCCATTACTCGCACCTCACCATCCTTGGAGACGATTAATAGTTGATGACGAATGGTTGTACGGTAACGAACTATACCCAATAGCTACATCTTTAGTTTTTATGGATGGAGGAAGAGAATTCTTAGAAGGATGGTTAGAAAGGCAAGAATATACTAATAGCGAACTAGATAACAAGCTAAAGTGGTTGTCCCATATAGCTGATACTCAAACTAAACCGTTATGTTTTGCTTATAACAACGTAAATGGAACGCTACAGTATAACTCTAAAGGAGAGTTCAACGGAAAAGACGCTAATTCCTGGGCTTTGGTGACGTTAGCTAATACACTTGAAGATAACCTTCGCTCTGCTCAGGTTGGGGAGATAGAATATCCTCTCTCTCCTTCATCAAGTGGAAATTCTCAAAATGGAAAAATTGTCGTAAAATCGCCAACAACTTATAGAGTATGTATAAGTACTTCTCAAAATCACGACAAAATTTCCACTAGTAACAAAAACAATAGAGACGAGAGAGATATTCCATTAACCCAACTTTGCGTTACTGGAATTAATGATTTAGTCAAACAACTCAGGGAGCAAAGTTATGAACGTATAGAGCTTTCTGTCGAAGAGAAGTTAAAAGAGGTAACTACAATTGAGTGTATTGAGTACGATGATTTACTAGAGCTTCCATTATTTAGAGTTTTTATAGATGGTTCTATAGCTACTGAACAAGAGCCTTACAGCCTTCATAGAGAGTTATTATTTGGGTTAACAGCGTTAGCTAAACAGATTAGAAAAGACGGTGTTGCTAAACGCACAGGTTCGTTTATTAAGGAATTAACAAGAGATATACCTCAATACGAAAAACGTACAGCTAAAACTAAGTACTCAAAGGTTGTATCTGACATCCTGAAAAATGAAGTTAATAAAGCTGTTGGTGCAAATAAAAAGAAATACTCCATAGCTAAATGCTTACCTGTAAAAGATAATGACGGCATCTACCATGAGTTTCATCGACTCCAATCAGTAAAAGCTAGACGTGAGGTACGAGCTAAAGATAGAATCGTCGATTTATTTGTACCTGACCAAGGGCTATTTGAGACTAAGGAAGAAACTAGAGCGTGGTTAAATGCTCCTGAGAGAGAGATAATCAATCTCCCCATAGGAACAACAGTTATCGAATGCGAACCAGGAGTAGGGAAAGGTAGATGGGCTATCAATCAGATTAAAAACGCTTCTGAAGCTGATAAGGGTAGATTTGTCGTTTGCGCTCCCTCCCATGTGTTAAAGGATTCGATTAAGAAAGATTGGCTTGAACAAGGGTTAGCAGAAGGTGAAGACTTCACCACTACCCCTAACTTAAAAGATTATTTACCAGCTACATCTAGCTTGTATTTAGCGATTGAGGAAGATTATAACCGTGGGCTGTATTCAGAAGTAAAGCGTAAATTACGGAACATTGAGACTACTGATGAATACTACGAATCAGTTAACGAGTATTTGGGGAAAGAGGATTTAATCAAAGACTTCCCTGGAGCAATACTAACCACGCATTCCAAGGTGTTTAATGCTCATACTATTAGAGAAGATGGCACGGTTAGCGATTATCTTGAAGGTAGAGATTATATCGTTATTGACGAAGACCCGACAGATACATTATTCGATATTGTTGATGTTAAGTACAGTGATATAGAGGTAGCCTTAGCACAATTAAAAGCTTGGAAGAATAAAAGTAATAACGATGCGAATTTAGAGAAGTATCTTCTAACTATTGATTATTTGGAAATGATTCTAGAAGAATCGAATACTCTTCGTAGAGATTGGTACACTTCTATCGCGGATGAGAAAAGCAAAATCAAAAAATCTTTAACCCCTCACTATAGAATCCTCTCAGAACTAAAGACGGTATCCAATAAATTACTTTATAGCGTAGTTAAAGAGGTTGCAATCAAAAGTAAGATAGCTAATATTGCTAACTACCAAGTAATGCTCTACACAGGCAAAAAAGACAGTTTCATGATGGGTTACTTGAGAGAGGTGAACTTCGACAGTAAGAAGGTGATGATTACTAGTGCTACTCCTAACACTCTAGTAATTGAACGGGTGTTTAATAACGTCGTCCACCACCAAAGTAAACTAACCCTTACCGAAGGCATCAGTTATTGGGTCAACACTAGCAAGAC
>CAYXWE010000635.1:0-3111 GCA_964468145.1 uncultured Pleurocapsa sp. | reverse complement strand
TGAGCAATACGCAAACGGCTTTCACCTGTTGTAACGAAAGATTTAATTCTTTCTAGTTCGCCAGGACTCAAGTAGCGAGCCTCAGCATCAGCATTCACGATGGATTTCGTGACTATACTCATCGATGGATTCCTCCCAATGATTATGAAATCAAATTAATAAAATAAACTATCGATTATGGCGATAGCGTTTCCTGAAGAAGATTTGCAGCATGGCTTTACATCTGCGCTAGCTATTTGAAGCTAACTAAAATAAAGCTGTTTGGGCAAGATCTCAAGTTCGGAAATTTCCAATTTGGAATTTTGAACTTGCACCTTACTGTTGCCGAGCAAATCCCTCTGGATATAGATTACTCTGTTTTGCTACCCAGTTTGCAACCTTTAGCTACAAATTAGTATCGCAGCTTGCTCAAACTAATGGGTAAAAGTAGCCACTGCCTTAACAAACTTTTACATAAAGTCAATGTTTAGTAATAAACACTTCCTTTGTGTTAACTTTTGTTTTAAAAATGCCTAGAGTTAACAATCCTGTCAAACTCAATTAGCTGACTTTTGGTTGGAGTTACGAGCCAATTTAAATATCATCCAATATTTTGTTGCGCTTGATTGCTTTGACTTAACAGAATTTAATGATAAACGCGATCGCGCCTCAAATCCAATATTTTATCGTCGAGGGAGATAGCGATCGCCCTTTACTAAGGGACAGGATCTGAGGCGCGATCGCTATTTCTCTACTTTTCGAGTTATTTCGAGACCTATTCCAATGGGAGATTTTCTAAATCTCTCCCCCTCAAACCCCTACTTTAGGAGCATCAAAACTAGGAATGACAATTTCATCGTTTTGTTTTGTTAGCCGGTTGTAGAGCTTTTCGGTGTTGGGGAAGTTAGCAGCAGGAAGAGTAGGGAAGCGACGGTAAGGAACGGTATCTTCACCAAATACCTGAGCGTATTCCATGCTATTGACCATTGCACCAATAAAGGCTTTTAGACCCTGAGAAGCCAGAATTTGGTTGTATTTCTGAATCTCTTTTTGGTTGACTGGCGCGCGACCTAAGAAGTGCTTTGTACCTAACTCTATCGCCTTGGTATTGGGATAGGGAGTATAAAATTCTTTTAAATATAATTCAGAACAACCTATTCCTTCGATGAACTCTTTGAGGTTAATTTCACCATTACCCAAACGGCTTTCTAGTACTGCAAACTGAGTCTGAATTACATAAGGATTGATACCGCGTTCAAATATCTGACGATAAGCAGCGTCGATAACTGTTTTTACTGCTACCTTATCCAAGGTAGAAGTAAGTTTGAATACTTTGCTTTGTTGACGCTGTACGGTTACACCCTGACCTACTTTTTGTTTGACTTCAGGCTCAGTGCGGAAAGTACTTACTTGTCCCAATTCTACGAAACGAGGAGTAGCATCAGATTCTACTTTAGCTCCAATACCCTCTTCAATAGCACCAGGACGAGCTTTGCGTAGCTGTAAACCACCAGCAGTTAGATAACGTTCATAAGGCACAGTATCATCGCCAAATGCTTCGCTATACTCATTACTATCGAGTATGGCATCAACTAGGGCATAAAAACCTTTCTTAGAACAAATATCAAAGTACTTGTTGATTTCTTGACGACCATAAGTAGGACGACCCAGCAAACGACGGTGAATGTATTCTACTGCTTTAACTACATACAAAGATGTCCAGTAGAGATTGCGGAAGGTATCGGACTTAGCCAAAATCTTGACAAACTCGCGGACGGTAATGTCGCCGTTTTCTAGCTTAATCTCCGCTTGTTTGATTTCTTGTCCTTGATAGACATCGCGACCAAATACCTGACGATAGCAAGCGCGAATGACAGCCTGAGTAGAATTCTCGGAAAACTGGACGCTATTATTGTTACCCGATGCTGGTAACTCGTTGTTGAGACGGAATACCTTAGCACCCAACGAACCAGGCAACTCTGCTCTGGCTGCAGGGTTACTATTTTGGTTGTTAATACCCGCGCCACGGTGAATTAACAGGCGTTTGGTGTCTTTACTAAAGGGTGCTGGACTAGCACTAGGATTGCGAGTCTCTTTGGGGAAAATCGCGCCAAATTGAATTTCTAGAGGATCGTTACCCGAACCGTATACGTGTTGTTCTGGTAGAGGGCGATCGTAACGGGCAAAGGTAGTAACAAACTGAGGTACTTTGCGGAAAGGCGCGCTGTAGTTTAACAGATCTTGCTGCATTCCCCAGTTACGACATTCTTGGGCTTCTTGACCTAAACCTCTAAGATAAGGAACGGTTTCTTCGCCAAAGTAATCTGCATATTCTTGAGAATCAACGAGGGCATCTACTAATCCTGCTAGTCCTTTTTCAGAAACAATTGAGAAATAATCTTGGACTTCTTCGCGAGAAGAAGGACCTCTGCCTAGAATATGACGGAATGCTAATTCTAAAGCACGACTATTGATAAATGGCTCAAAGAATTGCTTGCGATATAGCTCGGACTTACAAATACGACGCACAAACTCTTTCATAGAGATGTCGCCATTTTTTACCTGAGATTCTAGGTAAGAAATGGACTGACCGTAAGCACGAGTAATGTCTCGTTCAAAGATTTGTCTGTAAGCTGCTTTGATTACTGCTTGTTTTTCTAGAGTAGACAAGCCAGGTTTCATGACAAACTTTTGTCTTCTCTCGGAAGCGTTAAAGTAGCTTTGAGGAAGTTGCAAACCCTGTACGTCGGAAGAAGGACGTTGGCGTAGTTTGTCAGAAGGAGTTGCCGCTTTGAATTCGGAAATTGCTACGTCAAAATATTGAGTCACAATTTCTGCCGATGCTGCATCTTTGCGGAAATAATCTTTAGAAGCCGCACGCATCTCTTGCAATGCCACAATTGTTGCCGCGCTAGAGCAAGCTCTTTCGATGATTTCGCGCAAGCCGCGGATGTTAACCACTAAAATATTAGGGTCGCCCGCTACAATTGCATAGCTAATATAGCGCAAGAACCAAGACATATCTCGCAATGATTTCTGCATATTAGCAGGACCATAGTTGGAGATGTTAATCGGTCTAAAACCAGGAGGGACTGGACCCGAACCTCCTGCAAACAGAGATTTAAAAGCACC
>CAYXWE010000634.1:0-3112 GCA_964468145.1 uncultured Pleurocapsa sp. | reverse complement strand
CCTCGTATAGTCGGAGGAATTGCTCGTCACGTAGCGGAATTATATCCTGAAATTATTAAACTGGGACATGAGGTACATTTAATCACCGTCGAATTTGGTTCTGCACCTAAATACGAAATGGTTGAAGGAATCCATCTCTATCGCTGTCACGTAGACCATGGTAGCGACTTTTTTCATTGGGTAGCCAATATGAATCAAAGTATGGGTCAATGTGGCGGAGAGCTAATTATCAAGCATGGTGACTTTGACTTGATTCACGCTCATGATTGGCTAGTGGGAGATGCTGCGATCGCTTTAAAACACAATTTTAAACTGCCTTTGCTTGCCACCATTCATGCCACCGAGTACGGTCGTTATAACGGTATTCACAACATCAAACAGCAATACATTAATGGCAAAGAAAAACTCCTAGCTCACGAAGCTTGGCGAATTATTGTTTGTAGTCAATATATGCGACAAGAAATTCAGCGAGTTTTTCAATCTCCCGCAGATAAAATTGATGTTATTTACAATGGAATTCGCGCCGAAAAAAAACATCATGGAGAGAGTTTCGATCGCGTCAAGTTTCGCCGTCGTTTTGCCAACGATAATGAAAAAATTGTTTATTATGTCGGACGCATGACTTACGAGAAAGGTATCTCGGTTTTGTTAAACGCTGCTGCTTGTCTTATTAAAGAAATAGGCAGCAATGTTAAGTTTGTCATCATTGGAGGAGGCAATACCAATCATCTCAAAACTCAGGCTCGGCACTTAGGGATTTGGGAGCAGTGCTATTTTACAGGGTTTATGTCCGATAGCGATCTCGACAAATTTCAGACGATTGCTGATTGTGCGGTTTTTCCTAGTTTATACGAGCCTTTTGGTATTGTAGCCCTAGAAAGTTTTGCTGCCTGCGTTCCCGTAGTGGTTTCGGATACAGGAGGATTGGCAGAAGTGGTAGAACACGAGCGTACGGGCATTGTAACCCGCGCCAACGATCCTAATTCTTTGACCTGGGGCATCCTGGAAGTATTAAGAAATCCTTCTCATTGCCAGTACTTAGTTAAAAATGCGTACGAATCTTTATCAGAACGCTTTAGTTGGGACGATCTAGCCAAACAAACTATTAGTGTGTGCCATCGGGTAGCTGAAGAAAGATCCTTAGTTCGTTGGTAATTCCAGAAAAGTCTCAAATAAACGGCGCGGAATACATATTAATGAAAGGAGATTGGTGCATCCGTTCGGGAAAGAGATTTGCCAAGAAAAAGTCCAAAGTTGTTGATTTAAGGAATCCTTGAAATACTGCCACCGTGCCAAAGCGGACTCCAGTAGTTTGCTGTTCTGCGAGAATGACTTCGATTTGCGCGCTATTAAGAATAGCTGCTTGCTGTAAATAAAAACCCAAAGCATCTTTCTCTGGCTGCATAACTATATTCGACCAATCTCGAACAAAAAAATCAGCAGTTTGAGGCTCGATGATTCCTCTTTGCGCCAAAATTTCTCCCAAACGCAATTCGGGATTTTGAGCCTGAGTTAAGAGTGCTGTTTCTAGTTGAAATGGTGAAACTAAATCTGCCTCTTGTAAAATTTCTCCCAGAAGCTTGGTTTTAATCGATAAAAACCCGCGCAATTGACTATAAGATTGATTTGTTAAACGATAAGAAGGCATGAAAATTTTTTTTAAAAAATAAATAGAAAATTAACTTGAATCTCATAATATAGCAATGCTATTTGAAACTAGAGAATTATTGGTTATAACTGTTTTTTGTGGTTAGTGAGGGCGACCCCACGGCAACAGGGAAGCCGGAGCGTGACCCCGCGCCCGTTCGCGGAGCGTGTCCGAAGGACATACCCGAAGGGTCTTTTATCATTAGACATACGCCAAAATGATTTCGGGCTGTTATATAGATTCAATTATTTTCTATGGTAAACTTCGCCCTGGGAAAAATCTTCAGTAATTTTGCCATACAAACCAGACTGGGAAAATTACTTAAATAAAAGACTGATTTAAAACTTTAATCTAAGCGTTTAACAAGTCTGATTTAATTAAAAAAATATTATGCGGTGTTTTTTTTAGATACCTACTTGACTATAGTTATTTCATTGAATACAAATCTAGTAATTATTAACTAATAAAAAGGAATTTAAAAACTTGATTCGGAAATTAAGTATTCAGTCCAAGCTAATGCTGATGTTGCTTGGAGTCTGTATCAGTTCGATTATTGCGATCGCTTATGTGGGTTATGATAATGGTCGCCAAGCTCTCGATCGCAGCATTCAGAATCAGCTAACTAGCGTTAGAGAAACCAAAGCTCATCAAATAGAAAGATATTTTAAACAAATTAGAGCAGACGTTCAAACCTATAGTAAAGGTGGAGTCAACGATGCTATCAAGGGTTTAAGTCGAGCCTATCAAGAACTAGAAGATCGCAAGATCGAATTGAACTGGCACGACAAGCTTAAAGAATATTACGAACAAAAGTTTTTGCTCAAACTAGCCGAAAACACAGAGGGAAGACCTCTTTTATACTCATATCTGCCCCAAAATAGCGCAGCCAGATATCTCCAGTATCATTATATTGCTGGCAATAGTAATCCTGTAGGTGAAAAAGAATTTCTTAATGATGCCAATGATGGAAGTTCCTACAGCAACATACACAAAACAGTTCAACCTATTTTTAGTAATTTTATTTCTCAGCTAGGTTATTACGACTTATTTTTAATCGATGCCAAAACAGGCAATATTGTTTATACAGTTAAAAAAGAAACAGATTTTGGTACTAATTTACTTCAAGGGCCTTATTCTACTAGTAGTCTAGCTACTGTTTTCGATCGAGCAGTTAACGCTAACGATCCTAACTTTGTTGCTATCTCCGATTTTGCTCCCTATCGTGCTTCTTATGGCGAACCTGCTGCATTTGTAGCTAGTCCTGTGTTCGACACTTTCAACTCCGAATTAACTGGCGTTTTGGCTTTTCAATTACCCGCAGATCAAATTAATAGTGTGATGACAGGTAATAATGATTGGGAACAAGAAGGCTTGGGTAAATCGGGAGAAACTTATTTGGTGAGTGCTGACAAAAGAATGCGTAGCACCACTGTCCAGCAAACATTAAGCAACTTGCAACTATTA
>CAYXWE010000633.1:0-3112 GCA_964468145.1 uncultured Pleurocapsa sp. | reverse complement strand
TTGAAGTCGCCAATGGCCTATTCGAAATAGGGCCTGTTGATGCCGATGATAACGATTTGGTTTTGTGGTTAAAACAGGATCTACGCTATTTTATGCACCGTCCTGGTAAGCCAGAAGTTAGGTTATTCAATAAGCTAAAAAAATTAGATTTAAAAAAAGTAATTCTTTTTCCTAACTTGGATATATACGATATACATTTAGTTTTTCCTGACGATACAGTCTGGGCAGTAGATCTTAAGTTTTGGGAGTCAGCATACAACTTAGCTAAGAAAGTTGATAAACCTATTCCACGTTGGAAAGAACAACCTTACGACGAATGTTTCTTTATATTTCCTGACGAGATAAGACACTATGGCAAAGAATACATACAAGAATTTAGAAGTTATTGCACCGTTCCTCTCAGAAAATCTCAGGTGATGTTTGAAAGTGCATTTATGCAGAAAGTAAAGAAAAAGTTGGATAAATCATCATGAGAAATACTACTGTATGGCAAAAAGCATTTGAAAATGATAATTTAGCAGCTTGGTTGTTAAATGTAGACTTAGGACTTTATTTATTAGAAAGTCTTCTCTCTGATGCAACAGCTAAGAGTTTATGGGTTTTATTGACTGGATACAATCATTCATTTGCAGCAAGTCAAAACTGGACGCAACAGCAAAAGCAAATGTTAAGTATTGCTCGTCATTTACTGACACAATATTCTTCACCAAAACTATGGTCTGATGCTTTAGATAGATATCAAGAATATCCAGAAGAGACTAGAGGTTATGATATAGCAGAAACAGGTATTTTCACCAGAAGAACTAATATTACAGTTGCTAATAATCGTTTTACAATTTATCACCAAACTTTAACTACTCCAGTAGCATTATCTCTGAGAAAAGAAGTACCCTGGGCAACAGAAGGACAGTATAGATGTGAAGTAGAAAAACGACTGGATACTGTCACTATTACTTCAGAGTTAGCTGCTTTTCCTCGTCCTCCCAGTCATAATTTAAACAATAATTCTCAAAGACAAACTTTAAATATACCTTGGAGAGATTTACATTCTACAGCAGAATGGATGGACGAACAGTTAATAGCAAAAGGATTAAATCCGATTTGGGTAAGCTGTTTTGATCGCATGAGATTAGAAGTGTTTAATGACAGTGAAGAATTGGTAGAGGCAGATTATCTCAGATTAGATCGCATCAGACATTTAGGGGGCATTCCTTCTGCTGGTAAATCAGTGTTAATGAAAATTTTAGCGGTGTATGCTTACCGTAAAAAGTTGAAAGTTACTTTGATAGTAGCGGATGTCTTACAGATATTCGATCTGATTAAAACTTTTACCGAAGTGAATATTTATGATGTCGCGCCGATCTTGGGTAATTCCAATAAAGCAAGTCATTTAAGCAGGTTGCATAAGGCTGTTTATAATACTAATCCCAACGAACCTTACAATCAGAATCATTCTGGTTTTAGATATTTAAGTAGCACTTGTTTATTGACTCCTTATATTACTCCCAGGTTAGAAAGAGCTTTTGAAATTGGCAAGCAACCTTGCTTTAATTTAGAACCCATAGAAGCAGAAGAAGGCGAAGAGTTTGCTAGCAATAAATATTGTCCTGCTTACGGTGTTTGTCCTTCCCATCAAAAAGAAAGAGATTTAGTAAAAGCCTCAATTTGGATTGCTACTCCTGGAAGTTTAATTTATTCCAAAGTACCTCGAACTATTAATCGAGAAAATATTATTTATTTTGAACTAATGGCGAGGCGCAGCGACATAGTAATTATTGATGAAGTTGACCAACATCAGTCTTATCTAGATAGTGCATTTAGCCCTAATAAAACTTTACGTCGTCCTAGTAGAGATGCTTGGATAGATGAACTACATGACTTAGTTGAAACTAAATTAAAATATACCCAGTCTAAGTTACTACACAAAGATTTTATTGCTGACTGGTGGGATGCACTACAGGAAGCGCGTCAAATAGCCGATACTATTTATGGTTTATTAACCGAAGAAAATAGAATTAATTTAGGTAAGTGGCGTAGTTATAAAAGATACTTTACAGATTGGCTGCTATTAAATGAAGTTGCAACATTACTAACGGTAAGTAATAAACAAGATCCGCAGCCAGAAGAAATTAGTAATCGCCAATGGCTAATGCAATATGTTTTTCAGCCATACATCAATAGTAAACTAGAACCTAAAATCAAAACTGAAGAACTAGGGCAAAGAGATAAACAATTACTTCTGCAATTAACTTTGATAGCTAACAAGAAAAAGAAAAAATTAGCAATCAGACAGTGGATTAACGAAGCAGCAACTACTCAACTATCAAAAGAGGAAAAAAATCAGCTTGTTGCTACATTAGAATTTGCCTTGCTCGTATGTACTCTGCAAAGAAATCTTTATTTAGTTACTAGTAGATGGCAATTTGTTAGAGGAATACTCAACTTGAATATGTCTGACTCAATGTGGTTTGAATTTCCACCTCTAGACTTCAATCCTTTTATTCCCAATATGCCAATGGGAAACCAATTAGCATTTCAATACCTCAAATCATACAGCGAACCATTAGGAAGTTTACAGGTTTTTCGCTGTACTGGAGTAGGACGCTGGCTATTTACTAATTTTCCTAATTTGTTTCAAGGAGATAATTTTAAATCACCCCATTTATTAATGATGTCGGGGACGAGTTGGGCTGGCGAATCTTCGGCTTTCCATGTCGATGTTCCAGTATCGGGAATAATTGCTCCAAGAGAGGAAAAAGAAATAGAAATAGATTCAGAATTTTTACCTTTTTATGATGAACAGCAAAAGCCTATCTCTGTTTCAGGTACGGGAGATACTAAAGAATATAATCTTAAAAAGATTATTAGTAAATTAGTAGAAGAAGATTATTTTGAAGAAAAATTACAACAATTAAAAGGCAGAAAGATTTTAATTTTAGTTAATAGTTATTCGCAAGTTAATACAGTTTACGAACATCTCAAAGATTTAGGTTGGGGCGATCGCGCTATTCCTTTATCTCGTGACGACGAACATCTTAATGAGTGGGAAGATAACAAAGATAAGTCATTACAACGGGGACAATCAAAAGAATTTGCTACGGGAAAGGAAGAA
>CAYXWE010000632.1:0-3112 GCA_964468145.1 uncultured Pleurocapsa sp. | reverse complement strand
TTGAGGTTCAAAAGTCTTCCTACTTTTATTTAAAACATTACAATTCAGCAACGCCGAAAATTAATACTAATCGCTGAAACCTTTAAATTTCGTATTCATGCAAGAGGTCTAAAGAAGTACTCGATCGCCCTCAAGTTCTATCTGGAGAAGATATATGCAAGAAATTAACTGTAGACTTAACCGATATCTTGTAGATGCCTAAGACTATCAATCGCAAATGTGCCAGTTGTTCGGTTCTGTTGCAAATTTGGGAAAACTAAGGAAGGACTTTCATAACATTCCTAATGTTTAACTGATAACTGCTAACTGATAATTGCTAACTGCTGACTGAAAAAATGAGCGATTTATTTAAAGGATTTGAACAACTATTAGAACTTGCTAAAGTTTTAGAAGAAAAGGCGGAAAAAGGTGAATTGAAAACTGAGGTACAATTCCGCAGCAGTAACTTTAGCAATATTCCGCGTAATATACCCCAAAACGATATTGGGCAAACTCGGATTAAGAAAGATGCGCCGTCGAATAATTCTAGTACGGAAAAAGTTGCCAGCAATACTAATAAAGAACCAATTGTAACTCCTCCCCCCGCAGCTACTACTCCCGATATCAGCCTCAAAGATATCGGCGGTTTAAAAACGGAATTAAAAGAAATTAGAGAATTAGTCGAAATCCCTCTCAAGCGTCCCGATATTATGAAACAATTGGGACTAGAGCCTCCTCGTGGAGTATTATTAGTAGGTCCTCCTGGTACGGGTAAAACTTTAACTGCTCGCGCTTTGGCAGAAGAATTAGATTTAAACTATATTGCTATTAATGGTCCTGAAGTATTAGGCAAATATTACGGGGAAGCAGAAGCTAAATTACGAGGTATTTTTGAAAAAGCTGCTAAATCTGCCCCTTGTTTGATTTTTATTGACGAAATAGACAGTCTAGCTCCCGATCGCTCTACAGTAGAAGGAGAAGTAGAAAAAAGATTAGTCGCTCAACTTTTGGGCTTAATGGATGGTTTTGGGAAAACAGAAGGGGTATTAGTACTAGCTGCAACTAATTTACCAGATCGTATCGATCCTGCTTTGCGTCGCCCAGGAAGATTCGATCGCGAGGTAACCTTTAGAGTACCCGACAGAGAAGCAAGAATTGAGATATTGCAAATATTGACCCGTAAAATGCCTTTAGCGAAGGATGTCGATTTAGAAGGTATTGCAGATTTTGCTGTAGGCTTTGTAGGGGCAGATATTAAGGCATTATGTCAAAAGTCGGCTTATATAGCTCTGCGTCGTCAAGTTACTTCCATTAGCGAGCCGATACCCAGTAATTTATCTATTATAAAACAAGATTTTCTCGCAGCCATCGCCGAAATAAAACCTTCTGTCTTGCGATCGGTTGCGGTAGAATCGCCTAATGTATGCTGGGATGATATTGGCGGTTTAATGGCAGTCAAACAAAAGCTACAAGAATCAGTAGAAGGATCGTTACTCTATCCCGAACTGTATCAAAAAACCCTGGCTCAAGCTCCTCGCGGTATCTTGTTATGGGGTCCTCCTGGTACGGGTAAAACTTTACTGGCAAAAGCCGTCGCATCTCAAGCTAGAGCCAATTTTATCGCTGTTAACGGTCCCGAATTACTTAGTAAATGGGTTGGTGCAGCAGAACAATCGGTGCGAGAATTATTTCGTAAAGCCAGACAAGCCTCTCCTTGCGTTATTTTCCTCGATGAAATAGACACCCTAGCACCAGCGCGGGGACAATTTGTCGGCGATTCTGGCATAAGCGATCGCGTTGTGGGACAATTACTAACAGAAATGGATGGTTTGGCGAATACTTCCCAAATAATTATTATTGCAGCTACTAACCGTCCTGATGCGATTGACTCTGCTTTGTTGCGTGCTGGAAGATTGGATTTACAAATTAAAGTAGATTTACCAAACTCAGACAGTCGTTTGGCTATTTTAGAAGTCCACAATTGCGATCGCCCTTTGCAAGATGTTAACTTATCTGAGTGGGCTAAACTGACGGAAGGCTGGAATGGTGCAGATTTATCTTTACTTACCAATCAATCAGCCTTACAAGCTATCCAACGCTATCGTAAGTTAGGTTTAGACGATCTAACTCAATTAGCAATTACTGACGAAGATTTTAGGCTAGCTTATAATTTGTTGTTGTCACAAAAAACCGTTAACAGTTAACAGTTAACAGTTAACAGGGAACAGTCCTAAAGGATCCCTCTCCGCATATGAGCAGTGAACAGTGAACGATAAACAGTAAAGAGCAAACAAATAACGTTGACTGCTAACTGATAACTGCTAACGGTTGACTGCTAACTAATAACTGCTAACTGAATAACTAATGACTGAAAACATTTACGTCTATGCTACTTTGTTTTCTCCTGAAAACGGTTTAGATTTGCCAGAAGGAATTGAGAGCGGAGTAGAACTAATATCGAACAGTAAAATAGCTGCAATTATCGAACGTAATATTTCGATTGAAAACTTACAAAAGACGGAAGATACTTTATTGCAAGCAGCGATCGCACACGATCGCGTAATTCAAGCTATTTTTCACCAAGCTTCTTTACTTCCTCTACGTTTTGGAACTGGTTTTGTTTCTACAAATACTCTTTTAGAACATTTAACAAATAACCAGTCACAATATCTCAAGCAACTACAAGTAGTGAATGGTAAAGTGGAATACAACATTAAATTTATACCTCTTACTTTTCACGCAAATAATTCAGAAAATCAAGCTCTGAAAGGGAAAAGCTATTTACTAGCGAAAAAAAAGAAGTATCAAATATATCAAGAGTTTCTTTCTAGTCAAGAAAACCAATGGCGAGAAATAAAAGAAAATCTTACTCAAGAATTCCTTGATAATATATTAATTGAAGAACGAGAATATCTAAACCAAATCTTCTTATTAGAAACACAGAATACTAAGCTAGATACTATAATTAATACTTGGCAAAAGAGAGCATCTAAATGGCAAATAACTATCAGTCAACCTTTACCTTGCTATCACTTTGTTCCTGGAGATTAAATACTTCAGCAGGGGTTAAATCTGTAACTTTTAATTGGCATTGAGTTAAAATAAGCTGGAGAGTCACCCCTGACTGATGGAC
>CAYXWE010000631.1:0-3114 GCA_964468145.1 uncultured Pleurocapsa sp. | reverse complement strand
AACCAGGGCAACTCTACCGGTTCTTTGGCAGACACAAACATTCCTGCTTTTGCCATCAGCGCAGCCAACCCCATAGTTTTAAGGGTAACGGTTTTGCCCCCTGTATTTGGCCCGGTGATAGCAACAACTTTGGTTTCTTGCTTTACTAACACATCAATAGGAATTACTTCTGCACCTTCTTCATGATGTTGTTGCCAGACTAACAAAGGATGACGCAAACGGCGCAGGGTAGTAGTTTCTTCTTGAGCAGGATCGATAAATCGAGGTGGGTTGGCTTCTAGCCATAAACCATAACGCGCCCTAGCGGTAGCCAAATCTAACATCGTAGCTACTGCTAAAACTCGTTCCAAGTCTTCTTGTACCTCGGCAACTTTTTCCGATAGAGCTTTTAAAATTATTTCTTCTTCGCGCTTTTCTTGTTTCTCTTTTTGCCTTAGTTGATTGCCTAGCTGCACCACTGCATTGGGTTCGATATAATATGTCGAACCCGTACTAGAAACATCATGAACGATACCTTTAATCGTTTCCTTTTGGGCTGGTTTGACGGGCAAAACAAAGCGATCGCTGCGCTGGGTAACTACCGCCTCCTGAATTGCATTGGGATTGCGCTGCATAATATTTTGCAGAGTTTTATAAATACGCTCCCGTAGATTTTTAATTTCACTACGAATTCCTGCTAATTTAGGGTTAGCGCGATCGGTTATATCTCCGCGATCGTCGATACAGTGATGAATTTCCTTTTCAATTTCGGGATAGGTGCGAATATCTGTAACTAGCTCTTCCAGCGTCGGTAATACTTCACTTTTACTATCAATTAGACGGCGCAAATAACGCATTCCTGCCAAGGTAGTAGCCAAATCTAAAAGCTCTTGTGCCGATAAAATACCACCAATATCCACTCTTTCTAAAGCAGCACCGACATCTTTAATTCCTTTGAAAGTCCACCCCGAATCTAACTCTTGTTCGAGATTATAAATTTCTTTAGTTTGAGCTAAAAGCCGTTCGCTCTGGGCTTGAGTTGCTGGCATTTTCAACTGACTAGCTGCCACTACACCCAACTTAGTTGCTGCAAAAGTAGATAAATTTTGACATACTCGATGCCATTCTAATAAGTCTAAAGTTTCGTTGGTAATCACGGTCAGTTGGTTTGGCTTTGATGGTGGATTGATAAAACTAAAATTTCTGAAAAGCTATCGAGTACAAGTATACTTTGCGTTTAACGCCTGCTGATGTTGTATTGCAACGGTTTGTATAAAAAAGTTACACTTATTTAAGAATAGTTGACTTTAGCAGTTCCTTGCAACTACAGGAATATTGAATTATGGAAAAGAAAGAAAGTAAATTTGGTTTTACAAACTTCGCAGAGATTTGGAATGGTCGTCTAGCGATGATTGGTTTTATTACCGCACTAATTGTCGAAATGAATACCGGACACGGTGTATTGGCTCAGTTTGGGTTAATGTAAGTAACTGCTGATTTAGGACTATTTACTTACAAACTACGCCTGTTTATAGCTTTTAGCTTTTAGCTCTTAGCTTTTAGCTTTCAATTGACTCTCGATTTGAAACCAAGTTCAATCGGGGGTTTTTCATTATTCGCTTATTCTACTCCTCTGCTACCTCTGCTTTCTTGCCTCTAATTTCCCCATTTCTCTGCATAATATAAGGAAACAAACATATTACTGATTACTAATCAAAATTACAATATTAAAGATTACAGTTTAGTTTTGGCTATGAAACTACCAACTTTAAAATATAAATTAAGCTTAATGGCGATCGCGATCGCCAGTACTTTAGGCACTGTAACTACTTTTAATTCTGCCCAAGCTCAAACCCAGAAGGGTTTCAAGTGCGATATCGATTCTGGCGTTCCCACTACAATGTATCTCAATTCCCAAGGAACAAAAGAACCTTGGATTCAGTGGGTAAGCGATCATTTTTCTGGTGCAAACTGGACTCCTTTATCTCGTTGTAAAGCGGTTAGCGAACGTTTGGAAGAATACAGAAGACAGGGAAAGCTCAAATACGTCACTTTGGGAATGGAAAATCAGCAGCGAGTAATTTGTGTGGCTAGCTATGACGAAGGCCCCTGTGAAGGAACGATCTATACTTTAAAGCCAGGACAAGATGGAGTAGCTGCGCTAAATAATCTATTCGCTTGGGGTAGCGGACAAGAAAATTTAGAATCTAGTTACGAAACTGTTGGCGTTCCCTATATCAATGTGGAAGATCGCTTGAGTAATGAATCGAGCAATTAATGTAATTGAGATAAATAGAGCCTTATGAAAAACGACAATCTTGGCATCAGGCTAGGATTATTTTACTTGACTGTGGCGGTCGTTTTGATAGCGATCGCCAGGTTCGATAATTATCGCTCTGTTAATGCTCAAGAAGCACCTACTATCAATTTGTTTGGGGAAACATCCGCAGACGATGAGCTTTATCGCAAGTCTCAATCATCAACGGTGCGGATAATTAAGGCAGATTCGGCAGGATCGGGGGTAATTATTGCCAAAGAAGGTAATTTTTATTCGGTCTTAACTAGTTGGCACGTCGTTAGGTCGAATAATTCGACTATTCTAACAGCAGATGACCGCGAGCATCAGTTGATTAACGCTCCCGAACAATTGGGAGATGCGGATTTGGGTATCTTAAAATTCTATAGCGAGTTAGAATATCCCACCGCAGTAATTGAAACTCAGATGCCCCAGGTGGGAGATATCGTGTATGCTGCGGGGTTTCCCCTATCAATTGATGGCGAAAAAACTAGTGACGAGTTAGATAACGAGGCTTTCACCTTGACCGAGGGCAAAGTTTCGATTATTCCCCATAAATCTCTACCCCAAGGTTATCGTTTGGGCTATACCAACGATACTGCAATGGGCATGAGTGGCAGCCCAATTTTTGATGAGGATGGCTTATTAGTAGGAATTCACGGTCGAGGTAAATATCGCGATCCTGGTTTTGGGGTTTACATTTTTGAAGATGGTAGCGAACCTTCTCCCGCACAGTTAGAAGAGATGATCGAGTCTAGTTGGGGTATTCCTATTAGCCTTTATAGCAATCTTGGCTCGGAAAAATTTTGAGGTTGTTGTAGCGAACTACAAATTAATAA
>CAYXWE010000630.1:0-3122 GCA_964468145.1 uncultured Pleurocapsa sp. | reverse complement strand
ATTCAGCACTCCCATCCCATGTTTATTTTAGAAGAATTGTTTTGCGACCTAGATGATTTTTGCGCCTCTTTTGAACCTGTTTGGCGATAAGCCTTCGGCATGGCTTCGCTACGCCATTAATTTCTCAAGGATTAAAAAAAACGCAACAGTTAGCAAACATAAAACACGATTTTAAACAGCGATCGCTGTTTGTAATTTACAATAATTTCTGAAAAGACTCTTTGGGCAATTCTAATTCTTGGATTGTTTCTTTAAGAGTCGAGCGAAAGCGATCTAAATCCGTACCAAAACCGCACAATCTAGCTGCCTGTTTGAGTCCACCAGAAACATTTGCTTTGGCGCAGTTAGTTAAATCTTCTCCCTGTAATGGATTTTCTCCAGAAAGCAATTTCTTTTGAGAATCTCCCCAAAAAGCACTGAGGGTAAAAGTTTGTAAGTCCCCCTCGTCTTTGACCGACCAGCGATACATCACTTTTTGGGGATCTATTCTGACTTCAACTAATTTTGCTCCCATATAGTACTGCATTTGATTGAGAGTTTTTTGGCGATCTTCAATAGGATCTTTTCGGTTTATAGTACGCTCAAGGTGCGCTTGAGTAGGTCTAGGCATGAAATATACTTTGCTTATTATTACTTTACATTTATGACTATTTAAAATCTTACAAGGATGTTGTTAAGTAATAGTATAAGTTTGAGATTGTATCGCCGTTAATTAATCCATCTAACTAACAATGTCTTATTTCCAGTTTGAATCCGATTTCGTTGGCTCTCTTCAATGTATCCCGATGCAGGTCAGAATGAAACTAGATAACTGTGGCGTAAAATTAAAGTTGGTGCATTGGAATCAGTTTAGCCAGACAGAAAGACAAACGTTAGTCGATTTGCCTTGTAATACTCCAGCCCAAATCAAAGCATATCAAGAGTTTTTACAAAACCTGGTTGTCAAAAAAACAGGTAAACCAGCCAAAGAACTAGCTATCGATCCCCATCCACCTTGGTTAGACGAGGGAAAAATTCCCGATGATGTGCGAGCCAAAGCCCAAGAATTTAAGATGCAGCTTTCTCTCCAGCAGTGGTCTAATCTTAGTCCTGCCCAACGTTTTGCCTTAATCAAACTCAGTCGTCCCAGTCACGAAAATAAGAACTTTATCCCTGCACTACAAGAATTTAACCTAATTGATTAGGATTAAGTTTCTAATGACTATTTTCAAGTTTGTGGTTCTTTTATTATCGAGGTTTAAAGCATGGGTCAGAAACTATCAAAACAGGAAACTCATTTTAATCAGGCTCGTGCTAGTTTGCAACAGGCTATTTCTTGGTACTCTGGCTTTCGTCGTCATGGTAATTCCCCTCCGAGCGATCGCGTTCAAACTGCAGTGAGAAAGGATTTACAATCTCTTCAAAGCGCATTAGATAAATTAGACCGTAAGGCAATCAGAATTAGTACTTTTGGCTTAGTAAGCTGTGGTAAATCTTCTCTAATCAACGCTTTGTTAGAAGAAGAGGTGGTGGCAACAGGGCCTCTTAATGGCGTTACCCAATCTCTATCAATTTTACGTTGGAACCCTTTAGCCCAAGAAGGTTTGGCAGTAGAATTAATCGACACTCCAGGACTAGATGAGGTTGCGGGAGAAGCCAGGGCAACTATGGCGCGAGAAATTGCCCAAAAGTCGGATTTAATTTTATTCGTGGTGGCAGGGGATATTACCAACACTGAATATCAAGCCTTGTGCGACCTCAGAAATACTCAAAAGCCCCTAATATTGGTGTTTAATAAAGTAGATCTTTATCCAGAGCAAGATCGCCAACAAATCTATCGTCAATTACAACAATTAAATTTAGCTAATAGTGGAGGCAATATAGAAGATATTATTTCTGCCCGAGAAATTGTCATGGTGGCAGCTAAACCCCAACCAATTCAGGTCAGAATTGAATCAGCAGATGGTACAGTTAGCCATAGCTGGGAAGATCCCGAACCCCAAATTGAAGAGTTGCGCTCGGTCATAACAAATATTTTGCAACGGGAAGGTAGATCTTTATTGGCGTTAAATGCTTTGGTTCAAGGCAGAGATGCAGAAGTAAGTATTGCTCGCAAAACTATTGAGCTACGTCAAACAGAAGCCCAAGAGGTAATTAATAAGTATGCTCGTTATAAAGCTCTCGTGGTAGCTGTCAATCCCATTATTTTTGTAGATTTGCTGGGAGGTTTAGTAGCAGATTTGGCTCTGATTCGTTCCCTTTCTAAATTATACGGGCTGCCCATCTCTACCTATGAAGCGGGAAATTTACTACGCCGCATTGTGGCAAGTTCGGGGGGTTTATTATTGGGAGAAGTCGGCAGTAGCTTATTTTTGGGAGTAGGCAAAAGTGGCGCAATCTTAAGTAGTGGATTTGATAGTACGGGAGCAATCACAGCCTATTTAGGTACGGCTACCGCCCAGGGAGCGATCGCAGGTTATGGAACTTATGTCATTGGCAGAGTTGCTCAGGTATATTTGGAACAAGGTTGTACTTGGGGAGAAATGGGGGCTTCTACCTTAATTGAAGAAATTTTATCCCAGGTAGAACCCAACACTATTATGTATCGTTTGCGCCAAGAGTTATGGGGATAATCTGTAAACTTATTTTTCTGTAGTTAATTGGGCACTACCATTGGCGGTAGTTTGAAAATTGGTGTTGTTACCTAACCTAGTATCCAATGAAGACATTGTCGCAAAAATCAAGGTGCTAATAATTGTCATAATAGTTAGGAAGCTAGAGCGATCGATTTCTCCTAAGTTACCTTTTAGCTGTCTAGCACAGTTTTGGTATTCTTCTATGGTCATAAATAGTTCTTCTTTGGTGTCACGAAGTTGAATATAAATTTTTGATTCAACTTGTTTGAGATTTTTGATATTGTAAGGTCTGGTTTCTAGCAGTTTGGCGACTAACTTACGATCTAGATACATGATTCTATTCTTTTATATGTGGTATTTTGATTTTTTGTGGTTTTACTTCTATTAACTACTAAAACTATTGATAGTTCGTTGATTTGAGTCACAACCACGGGGTTAATTTAGATAAATAAAATAAGATGAATCGAGTTACTCTTAGTGTTCCTGCTACCACTGCTAATTTGGGAG
>CAYXWE010000629.1:0-3125 GCA_964468145.1 uncultured Pleurocapsa sp. | reverse complement strand
GTTAAAAAATGCTAGCAACTGGTCGTATTTGAGTAACTGTCGATCGACCCTTGCCCTTCACAATAAGAACAAGTCTCGGTACGCTGTATTTCTCCCCCGCAGTCCCGAATTTCCGTGTACCCTTTTCCTTCACACCGATCGCAAGATTGTTGTTTGACTTGCTTTTCTGATTTACTAATTGTCATTTTCTCAATTATTAATTATCAATTATTAATTACTCATTATTAATCAACCATATCCATGTTCTGCCAAAAAAGATAAACTAATATCCTCTTGCCGATCGTTAGGCAGACGATGAGACACCAAGCGATCGACGTATTTACCCAAAATATCACTTTCCAAGTTAACCAAATTGCCTGCTTGCAAACAGCTTAGGTTAGTCTCAGCATAAGTATGGGGAATTACTGCAGCACTAAACCAACTACCATCATCAGCGCATTGGGCGATTGTCAAACTAATACCATTAACCGCAATGCTACCTTTAGAAACCAAATAGCGACCGATGCGATCGCGCCATTGTTCTTCCATTCCCCTAGGCATCTCAAAACTAATTTCCCAAGATGTAGCAGTAGCGATCGCCGATTTCAGACAGCCGATACTGTCGATATGTCCCGTCACGAAATGTCCGCCGATTTTACTACCCATACGCAAAGAAGTTTCCAGATTAACGTATTTAGCAGCGCGATCGCGATCGCCTAGGGTAGTTCGAGCCAAAGTTTCAGGAGAAGCAGTGGCAATAAAACCCCGCTCCAAAATCGTTTCTACTGTCAAGCAAACTCCATCTACTGCCACACTGTCACCAATCGCCAAATCTGACATAATTAGGCCATAATGCTCTTTTGCCATGGCAATTTCAAAGGCATCCTGTCCATAACTCTCAATCGAACCCAAAGACTGCACTAAACCTGTAAACACGATCTTAATAATGTAATTTCCAATAATTTAACTCTTATTTTTTCTTGAACACTACAGGCAACAGAAAAAAAACTAAGGCATACTGTGATTAACACAGTATCATTTAGAACATCTAGTTCTAGACAATTGTCAATAGTTAATTACCAGTAGGTTGCAAGATACCTCAAACATATCTAAATTTAGGGGCAGATATACTATAGATTTTGTATCTTATTCTTAATCTATCGCTCTTAACTCCTGTCAATCTTAATTACACTCTAGAGGCTAAATCCATGATTGAAATGAATGTTGCGGGCATTGTCTTAAATGCTGCTAATCGCAGCCCCATGATTTTACTAAAAGACAGTTCAGAGCGTAGAGCGTTACCGATCTATATTTCGCAAGATCAAGCTGACGCAATCGTTAAAGCTCTAGAAGGACACCGCCCATCCCGTCCCCTAACCCACGATCTATTGGTCGATATTTTTGATGAGTGCAATATCACTCTAGAGAAGGCGATCGTTCATTCTCTTACCGATGATATCTTTTATGCAGTACTTTGTGTCGAAATCAAGGGAATTAGAAAAGAAATAGACTGTCGTCCTAGTGATGCGGTAGCGATTGCAATTCGGACGAATAGTCCAATTTGGGTGCGAGAAGAGGTAATTGCCGATGCTTCGATCCCTGTAGATCGGGATGCGGATGATGCCGAAAGAAAAGCCTTTAGAAGATTTATTTCTAGCTTGAGTCCAGAAGAGTTAATCAAAAAAGGCGGGTATAAAGAACAGCATTAATTCAACACACAACTACCACTCAGCAAATAAGTTTTATGCGAACTAGAAGGTTTGGTAAAACTAATCTAGATTTATCGGTGTTTTCTTTGGGGACAATGCGCTGTTTGGCTTCTCCCCAAATTACTCGCGAAACTATAGCCAAAGCGATCGCCCTGGGAATCAATCATTTAGAAACTGCCCCCGCTTATGGCAAGAGCGAACTTTATGTGGGGCAAGCATTGCAGGATCTGGCTATTCGCCGTCAAGATATTTATCTGACTACTAAGTTATCTCCTACCCTCAATCGCGAGGAAGCGACATTAGCTATAGATCGTTCTTTAGATAGGTTGCAGGTTGATTATATTGACTGTCTGGCAATACACGGTATCAATACTAGATCGCACTTGGAGTCAGCTTGCGATCGCCTTGGTTGTTTGGCAGCAATTCAAACCGCAATAGATCGAGGAAAAATAAGACATCTGGGCTTTTCTACCCACGGTAGCTTAGATGTAATTCTTGCAGCGATCGACACCGATCTATTTGAATTTATTAATTTACACTATTATTATTTTTGGCAGCGCAATCAACCAGCGATCGCCCTAGCTGCTGCTAAAGATCTGGGAATTTTTATTATTTCTCCTGCTGATAAAGGCGGTCAACTCTACGCCCCTCCCGAAAAACTGGAAAACCTGTGTCGTCCCTTTAGTCCCCTAAAATTGAATTATCGATTTTTAATAAGCGATCGCCGTATCACTACTCTCAGTGTGGGTGCTGCTAACCCAAAAGAATTAATTGCCCCTTGGGAAGTATCCGATGCAGATTATCCCCTCACCAACCGAGAAAAAACTATTTTTAATCAGTTAGAAAGTCAATTGCAAAGCAGTCTAAATACCGATCTTTGTCGTCAATGCGATCGCTGTCTGCCCTGTCCCGAAACTATTAATATTCCCGAAATTCTCAGATTGCGTAACCTAACGATTGCTTACGATATGGAAAAGTATGGGCAATATCGCTACGGGATGCTAGAAAATGCAGGACATTGGTTTCCTGGCAAAAAAGGTAATAGATGTACTGACTGTGGCGATTGTTTGCCTCGTTGCCCAGAAAATCTCGATATTCCTAGATTATTGAGAAATACCCATCAACGTCTCCAAGGCAAACAAAGTCGTCGCTTGTGGTCTGATTAATATCTTATTTAAGATATTAAATCGTTCAGGGAAACCTATCGCTTCTTTTTGTCTTGTCTTAAGTTGGTTGTCGTTTTCCAAATGTGTCTCGTTTGAGGAATTTGACAGTTAGTTTCAAATCTGGATTTATTATGAACTTCCAATTAGATTGTTACCTCTTCTTATATATTGAATTTCAGCAATAAATCGGAGATAAATGGTTTCTATTGGAATGACTATATAGAATATCTCGAATCTAAGAGGATATCTGAAAAGTCTCGATTGCTACTCT
>CAYXWE010000628.1:0-3133 GCA_964468145.1 uncultured Pleurocapsa sp. | reverse complement strand
AATGACCAATAACTAACGACCAACAACCTTAACTTTAATAGAATTAGCAATATTTTTATCGATCGCAATACGAGTCCGTCCGACTCTAATTACAAAAGAGGGAAATCTTTGTTCGAGGGTGATTTGCATTCCTGTATGTACGCCCATGGCTAATAATTTTTTAACGATTTTATCGTCTTTATTTCTAATTGCAGCGATCGTGCCTTGGGTTTTTGTTCCCAACTGGTTTAGGGGGCAATAGTGGACGGAAAAAGCTGGAGAAACCATTTTAAAAACTAAGCTCCATAATAGTTAATAATTGATTGAGAAGATAGCCCAAAGAAAAGGCAAAGAGAACTACAAAACTAGCGATGGCGATCGCATTTTTGGCCCCTCGTTCTTTGAACATAAATTGCAGTTGTGCCACACAGGGGATAAACAGGGTAAGTGTGACTGCTGCCACAACTAATTGTTGTCCTGTTAAAATTCCCGAAGAATGTAAGTCAAACATTCCTGCTGCGCCATAGTCGCGACGGAAGAAACCGTATAAAAAGGTGGGTGCTGCTTCAGTTGGTAAACCCAACCACACCATGACTGGTTCTAATCCTCTAACCACCAAATCAAACAATCCTGTAAGTTTGCCCGCCCAAATTAAAACTGAGGCAAAGATAAATAAGGGTATAATTTCCCAAAAGTACCATTTCAGACGCACATAGGTTTTAATCAGAATGGCTTGAATGCGGGGTAGCCTCAAGGGGGGTATTTCCATATAGAAGCAGGAGGATTCACCAGGGACTATTTTCCCTGCCAAAAAACCAATACTTAGAAAGATCCCTATCATTACCGTAGCCCAAACAAATAAAGCAGTAGGTTCTTGAGAAAGTAAGGCTAAAATTACCCCCAACTGCGCGGAACAAGGAATAGTTAAAGCCAACAAAAATGTGGCAATAATCCGTTCCCGTTTGCTTTCTAGAGTGCGGGTAACTAAAGTCGCCATCGTACCGCAGCCCAATCCCAAAATCAAGGGAATGACAGATCTCCCTGAAAGTCCAATGGTTTTGAACAGGCGATCCATCAACAGAGATAAACGGGGTAAATAACCGCTATCTTCCAACAGGGAAAACATTAAAAAGAATGTAGTGACGATGGGTAAGACAATCGCTACCGCATAACGAATCCCCAGGGTAATGATACCGTATTCGTTAGCAAATAAATCTTGGATCGCCTGCCAGGGAAATATAGCAGCAACTAGAGTATTAACGACGGGATTAATTTGGGATTCAAAAAATACTTCAATACCATCGACTAAAGTTCCCCCACCGAATACCCCAACAAACTGATAAACGCCAAAGTAAAGCACTAAAAGTAAAATTGGAATACCCGTGATGGGGTGAACCGTCAAATTGTGCAACCATTCATCTCGAACGATTGGTTTTTGGCGAACGTTTACCGTAGCATCGCGATCGATTGCCATTGCTGCTTGATGGCGAGATTGGGCGATGGCATAAGTCAAAGATTCAGACATATTTGCCTGAGTTTCAAAAATAATTTGTTCGATCTCAATAAAATAAGGTAGTTGCTTTAGTTGCGATTGCATTTTGGGATCTTGTTGCAATAACAATAAAGCGATGCTGCGTCGCGAAATAAGATCCTGCCATCTTTCATCTAGCAAGGATTCGATACGACTAATAGCGGTTTCAATAGGTAAGGGATAGAGAATTTGAGGAGACATAATCTGCTACCTGGGCGATTAATTTTTTTAGTCCTATTTTTTGGGCTGCCGACATCGTAACGACAGGAATACCAAGGTGATTTGATAATTGATTTTCATTAATCCAAATACCTAGCTTTTCCGCCTCGTCGATCGTGTTGACTGCCAGCAATACGGGTAATTTAGCTTCGATCAATTGCAAAGTCAGATTCAACATTCTGCCTAAGTGTTTGGCATCGATTACATGAATTATCAAATCCACTCGTTCGTCAGTAATTAGATTCCTGGCAACGCTTTCTTCTTCTGTGATAGGAATCAAAGAATACATTCCTGGAGTATCCAAAAAAGTGATTTTCTGACCTGCAATTAACCGATTTCCTCGTGCGACTTCTACGGTTGTTCCTGGGTAATTAGAAACTGTAACATAAGTACCAGTTAATAAATTAAATAATAAACTTTTACCCACATTAGGAAAACCAACTAAAGCCACAGTAGCTTGAGATTCGATGACATTACTTTTTGAAGATTTATTAGCTCCCAAACCGAATATATTCCAAGATTTTTTGGTTTTTTGGGGATGGCAACTTTTTTGGCAATCGTGACAATCCATTTTTCTTGTTTTTTTAATTCATTAACAACATTTCTATCTAATTAAATAATTACCTAAAACTATTATGAGCGGGAAAAACTTTATGTCCTATTGTAAACAAAAATAACCCTAGTAAACTTTTAATCAAAGGTGGAATTAAAATAAAAATGCAAAACAAAGCTAACATTCCCGATAACCAAGCCATCAACTTATGAATTTCATCTTGATTGTGAATGCTCAATAAAACCATTCCCATAACTACTGATAAAATTAGTAAATATAAAAATAGCATTGCAACATACTCCTAAATATTATTGATTTCTTGCTAACCAACATAGCTCTAACCAAAAGCGAAAATCTTGCCTTCTAATTTTAGAATTAGGGTCTTCGACCAAATTATTTACATTAATAAATATAACTTCCACTAATCCCATATTTTCTGCTGCATTATGAAATACTGTTTGTTGAGCCAGCAAAAGCTTACCAAGGCGATGGGGATAATAGACACCTAAATAGTAATGAGTTTCTGAAGTGCGATCGCTATTTAATGTCAGAATTTTTACCAAACATTGATTTAATAAGCGACTCGCTACAGGATAATAATCATTAATAATTCTGACATATTCTTTAGCCAATTTTTCACGACTAATCATAATATTCTCAGGTAAATAATTGATAATTAATAATTATCTGCTTTCTACTTTTATCGCCAAACACATCACTTTCAAACAAGGTTCTATAAGTTGCCGACATTTATTTTCCAACGTTTCTGCTTTCAATTTGCAACTATCATGTTCGAGATCTACTGGTTTGGTTATCGTTCCAGGAATGGGACAAAAATCATCTATCTGGGG
>CAYXWE010000627.1:0-3134 GCA_964468145.1 uncultured Pleurocapsa sp. | reverse complement strand
AGCTTTGTTTCTGGTCAAAGCACGAACTTTCAAATCCTTTGCCAACAGTTTGGCTACAACTAATTGTCCTACTCCACCCGTAGCACCAGCAACTAATATTCGATCGGATACAGATACCATTATTGATTGATTTTAAATGTCTAACTCTATTTTCTCAAAGATTCTTCAATGAATTCAAGACAATTTATATGGATGACGAGATGAGGCATCGATCTACATTGCCATAATTCCCTGAATGCTATGTAGATTCCCTGAATTTTGCTTTTTCCAGCATTCTAAAGTATACTCCTGGTTGCAATGGGCAAAATATCTTAAAATTTAAAACTAATTTTTTGCACAAAACTATGCTCTTGCTTAGGTATTCGCACTTTAACATATTAGGCTAACTGACATCTTGTTTGAAGGATACACTTTTGAATAAGGATACAGAAAACGGATAGAAGTTTGACTGTTATGTGTTCGATATTTTTTGTTCGATAGAGGGAAAGACAATGAAATAGACTTCTTGCAAGAATAAAATCGGGTATCAAAAGCCAATAATTTTTGGTTATTTTTTATTAATGAATTGTTCGCGATTCACAGTAATTAGGAGATCGTGCAAGAGTCTAATGTCAAATTGTTTTCTTAACCCAAACTCAAGTTAATTATAAAAGCGATCGCTCTACACTATCAATTTCATTGAGTTAGTATTGAATTGTTTTTCGTTCGCTTTATAAATGCCATCATTGAAATGTATTCAAATCATTGGGAATTCTAGGTCTAATTATTAAAGATTCTTTACCTTGTTTGATTTCGTAAAAAGGATGAATTTCCGAAGTAGTAATAACTTTTTTCTTCCCTTCAAAACTGTTTACTACCAACCTATAGCTTTCTAAATTACTTGGTAAATTTAACGGTACATCCTCATTCCAAGTGATGTCTCCATTACTAGATTTATTTTCAGTAACAGATACTTCCTTAAATTCTTTCCATTCCCAAATACAATGCTGATAACCAGGACCAGCAGGATTTAGAGGTTTAGTAATAACTCCAGTTCTAATTTTAATTGCAAACCCATTGGGTTTTTTATAATTTAGACTACATTCTTTACCTGCTTCACCCCAAGACTTAGTTCTTTTAATGCTTTCTGTATCGATTTCCCATCCGTTACCATGAGGGTTTTGAGTAAATGTTCTACTTTCATTTCTGCCTGAAAGGGCAAATTCTCTACTTCCAGACCAATATTCTTTGTCTATCTTAGTAGCTTTTGTTGTTATGATGTAGCTCGCTAAATTTTGTGGTAGCTGCATAATTGCTAGATCGGTCGAAGCTTTATTTCGTTTTCTACGAATAGCATCTAGTAAATTCCTCTTACCAAGATCGAGGTATTCAAGTTTCAGCTTGGCGACGGTGGTTTTATCTCTATCGTATTGAAACATAGATGCAGGAATTGCAAACACTGCTTCTTGTTTCAGTAACGATTCTCGTTTAGCTTTATTTCCGTTAGGAAGAATTAAATTAGGCTCTGCTCGATCGAAATTAATCCCCCTGATTTTTAGCCGTATATCTTGAGCCATACCTGGATAAACTACTCTAGGAGAATAACGGAAAACTGCTAGTTTGTTGTCAAATATATTGAGATCGTTAGTAGTTTGATTGGCTAACTCCGTAATTAACGTCGCTCCTTCTACTTGTTCTGCGATACTTCCATTAATTTTTTTTGTAGCCACATCAAGCTCTGCAAAAAAAGTTCTTTGAGAATCATTTAGCTCATTGAAGGCTTTGTCAATAAGATTTGAGTTTGCTTCCTCCCAACTATCTAAGAGGCTTTTAAGTTCTGTAGCTGCTTTAAAAAGAAGATAATCTCCAGTATTTTGAGCTTTGTCAGTTACATCATCAATTAAACCATCAAAACCAACAATAATTGAGCCGACAATCGCCGTTTCTACAATTTGAGCGTTGCTTTTTCTAGGTATTGAAATACTAACGAATAGAGATAGTGCTAATAAAAAAGCTATAACTCTGTGTTTCATACAATTACAAAAAATTTATTTAAGTTTACATATTACGTATAATTCGCCTTAGTACCTTGGTATTATAAAACATTGTGTAATATAAAAAACTCTTAAATTTTTACAATTATCATTACTATCATTTTTTGGGGTGAATATTTATTCACCCCAAAAAATGACAATCTAACCAATTAATTCTTTGGCTCGTTTGACAAAATTATCTGCAGTAATGCCATTAAATTCCATAATTTGCGTGGCACTATTACCAGTTTCCCCTCGTTTCCAAGCAAAAAGATCGCGCTTGCTATTACTACGCAACATAACAGGTTCTAACATGGCACTAGAACCGCCCGTAACGCCAATCAAAGCATCGCCATCGAACATTGCCGAGAAATCAGCATCGGAAAGGAAATCACCATCTTGAGCTTGAGCAATAGTATCCCAAGCCACATCGCTGGGACGATATAAGCGACGGGGATTGATTATCGAAACAATTTTAGAACCAATTCCTTGAGATTTTAATTCTTCTGCTGCTGCAAAGACAGGAATCAAAGTCATGTCGCCGATAACAGCAAAGACTACGGTTTTATCCCCAGGGGTTTCTTGTAAGACTATGCCACCTTTAGCTATTCCTTCGCGAGTTTGTTCGAGGGTAGTACGAATTTCTAGAGGAGATTTACTAGCGGTAATAGTAACGCCTTTATTGCTTGTACCCAATGCCCATTCATAACAAGCCTGGATACTATTGGCATCGCAAGGGAAGAGAGGAAAAACATTCCCATTACGCATCATTCCTGCAAAGTAATTTTCTACTTCGGGGCGTTGGTGCGTCCAGCCGTTGCGCCCTTGTTCTAATGCCCCTGCGGTAAATAAAGTAATAGTAGAAGGAGTAGCCCGACGCAACTCTGCCATGGCTTGGGTGACAGTTTGCCAGATGGGTAAACCGTTAATAGCAAAAGATTCGTAGGAACACCACAATGTTCTCGCCCCAAATAATGCTTGGGCTGCTGCTAATCCCGCGCAAGCATCTTCGCTGAGGGGTTCGTATACTTGTCCGTTGGGTTGTTGGAAATAGGTTTCATCGCTGGTGGGGTGGATAATTTTTAGGGCAGTATTGATGTTTTTAATACCCGATGCTGCATT
>CAYXWE010000626.1:0-3150 GCA_964468145.1 uncultured Pleurocapsa sp. | reverse complement strand
GAGGATCTTTTTGTTGGAGTCTACAGGAATTGGAGTGGGATTGCCCTCTTCATCTTGAGTAAGTTGTGGCGCAGACACTATTTCCCAAGGAATTTGGCTTTGAGCTAATTCTACGCTTAGGGTATCTTTCTGAGTTAAAAGCTGTTTGAACGTTTGGTTAACTACCCTTAACTCGTCACTAAGTTTGGTATATTGACTAGCTACCTGGGGAATCTTGCGGGCTTGCTGTTCAAATTCGAGAATCGTCTGTTTTAGAGATTCGTTTTGTATCTCTACTAATTCTAGTTGAGTATTGGTCTCAATCAATTGTTGAGTCAGATCCGAAAAAACTTCATTCTGCAGAGTCAAAGAAGGTAAGTTATCAACTATTTGAGCCGAATAACCTTGAAGAATGCTTTGCTTTTCTCTGTCCAACAAATTTAAAATGTTTTGACGCTTCTCCTCTAATCTCTCGATGGTAGGACTACCTACTTCGTATAGTACCGATGCAGCAGCAATTTCGCTCTCGATCTCTTTAAATTGGGCGAGCAGTATTTTGTAATTGTCGTTATCGCTTAAAGTAGATACTGCTACTGCTTCACTGGGACTAAATTTTAGTCTTCTCTGTAGGTTTTCTTTGAGAGTTTTTAGTTTATATACTTCGCTTTGAGCTTTTAACTGTTCTGCTTTAAGCTCTCTAATTTGATTTAAAAGGTTTTCGCCTTTAGATGCGGGATCGATTAGCTGATTTTCTTCTTGTAATTTTTGAATGCTGGCGTGCAAAAAATTAACGCGATCGCGCAATTGGGGTAACTGTTGTTCGATAAATTCTACCCCGCTACCAATACGATTTTTTCGTTCTTCTAAGGAATAGTTAAGATATTTGTCTGCAGTTTTATCTAGAACTAATTGAGCTAGTTCTGGGTCTGGATGTTGATAGCTTATTCTCAGAATTTTGGTTTGGTCAAATCTATTAGAGCCTACTCGTTCGACTCTTAAATACTCTTTGATTTCTGCAACGCTTATATCTGGATATTGGGTATTAATTTCTTCGACAACAGAAGATAGCATTCTCCCACTTTCAAGAATATTAATAATTGTCGAGTAATCTATTTCAGCCTGTCTAAAACCAACTTGCTTACTAGAACCTGTCAGGGTGCTAGGAGCAGAAATTTTCCCTTCGGAACTAGCAGGCTCAATCAGCATTTCAAAACTACCTGTATATATAGGAGTATAGCTACGGCTATTGCTGTACCAACCAATCGCCGTTACTATTCCCGCAATGCCAGCAATGGGCAGGGCATTTCTTTTTATGGTTTTTAAAAAAGATAAAAAATTTGTTTCTTGTTCGGAAGAAAGAAGCAAATCTTGTTCTGCAGGCATTAACATTTTTGACATTTTATATATTAATATTCCTTATAATATTGCTTATCGATCGCTCCAATAGCTTCGTTTTATTTTTATAAAAATTTGGCTATTTTTTGCTGATTAAACTAAAAGTTACAATTTTAAAAAACTGATGTTTTTATCTGCATTTAGAGGTATACAGATAAATTAATTTCTATGATGTTTTCATTATATGAAAAAGAATCTATGAATGTATAAAGATTGTAATAATTAAATAATGCACTATATAAACTTTTAGTTAATTATACGTATATCAATAGCGAGCCACTGTGATTTGATACGCCACCGAAGCTGATACCATTTCTCTAAAATAGCGAGATAGTTAAGTTTAGGCAGTCCACAGAGGGCAGCAGCTTTAATAAATAAAGGTTCTGTATTTTCGTTTAATTGCTATAAAAAAATAGCGACCCTGTAATAGAGTCGCTCGATCGCTCATTTCTGTCGATCTTTTATTGATTTTTAAACTTGTAATACTTTTTTCTCTTCTAAAGTTAATTCGGTGGACTGACCGAGTATTTCTTTGTACATTTTGATGTATGCCAAGGCAGATTTGAGCCAGCTAAAATCTTGATTCATGGCTCTTTTTTGTAGCTGTTGCCATTTATCTTTGTAAATAAAGCCTTCAGAAGCTCTAACCATACAGGTAAACAGATCTAGAGGCTCGTAGCGATCGAAACAATAACCAGTACCATTGTTATTCATCGGATCGTGATGAGCAACGGTATCGACTAAACCTCCAGTGCGTCGTACAATAGGTATGCAACCATAACGCATTGCCATCATCTGACTAATACCGCAGGGTTCAAATTTGGAAGGCATCAAAAATACATCACAACTACCGTAAATACGTCGAGCGATCGCATCGCTGTAGAGTAGCTGTACCGACATTCTGCCAGGAAAACGGGTTGCTAATTCCCATAGTTGGGTTTCTAAGTTGCGATCGCCCGTCCCCAAAACTACGAGTTGAGAATTACTGTATGCCATAAAGCGATCGAGAATTTGCAGCAGCAAGCCCACGCCCTTTTGATCGACTAAGCGGGAAACAACACCCATTAGAAAGACATCTTTCTCTACGGTTAAACCCAATTCTTTTTGCAGTGCAGCCTTATTAATTGCTCTTTTATCTACAGTATCGACGGTGAAATTCTGTGCTAAAGCTTTATCTATAGCAGGATCGTAACTATCATAATCGATGCCGTTTAAAATGCCTCTGGTTTTACCACTAATAAAAGATAATAAACCCTCCAACTTCTCGCCATATTCTACGGTTTTAATTTGTTCGGCATAGGTAGGAGAGACAGTATTAACGCGATCGGCAAACTGTACCGCAGCAGCCATCACATTATGTCCCTGCATATACCAAGGACACCAGGTAATTTTATCTAGATACCATCGCCAAGGCCCTTGGTAAGCTAAATTATGAATGGTATACACCGTAGAAATATCAGGAGACTGATTGAGCCAGACAGGAAGCATTCCCGTATGCCAATCGTGGCAGTGGACAATTTCGGGTTTCCAATAGTTCCAGCAAAATTCTGCTGCACCGTTACTAAAAAAGGTAAATCGCCAAAACTCGTCTTCTCCTCCATAAATGCGTTGAGGATCGAAAGCAGGATGACCAAATAAATACAACGGGACATCGCTATCGGGTAAAGATGTCTGATATACTGCAAAGTCGTTAAACATTGCATATCCCCACCACATCGGATCGGCAGGAATATCTAGTTTGCCTTGTAAGCCACCATAGTAAGGCATGAAAACGCG
>CAYXWE010000625.1:0-3152 GCA_964468145.1 uncultured Pleurocapsa sp. | reverse complement strand
AACTAAAAATCCCGTATGCTGCTCTAGTTAGCATTTCTTCCACTTGTTTAGCACCTGCGTCGGTAGCCAATGCTTCTATTGGAGGTTTCCCATTCAAATTTACTTTTGGTGTAGATAGCCATTTTTGGGTTTCAGTTTGATCCTCAAATAATTGCTCTGCTTGTTGCAAAATACGCTCAAATCTCGACCAGCGATCCGCAAGATTGGGCTTGAGAAGGGGATTTTTTTTCTCATAACGAAACTGGGTACTTTCAGAAATGCCTAAAATCTGACGTACCGCAGCGCGATCTATTTGATAGAGATAGTTATCCAAGGCTTGTAGTCTTTGCCTCTACCCTTGCCTCGCCCTTCCTTAACATATCGCTCAAACTTAGCGGTTGTCTAATCGTATCTGCTTCAAGACATGAGAAAACTGCACAATACAGGATTACTATGATCGTACAGCTAAAGTTACTATCTTTATTGTTAATTTCTCTTAAGTTACCAACTTTATTGTCATTCTACAATTGTGAATAACGATGATTATTTATCTTATCGAACGTGCCATTGTAAACAAAGTTGCGCACCATATCGGCTTTAAAGAAATCGTGGGGAAAACCTAATTCAATCTGACTTATGCGATCGAGTTGTTCGATCTGTTCTGTGGATAATTGCAGATCGATGGACTGGAGATTGTCTTTTATATGAGACACTCTTCTGGCACCGATAATGGGAATAACACCTTTGCTTAACAACCAACTCAAAGCGACTTGTGATGAACTTTTACCAACTTGCGCTGCGACTTTATCTACTTCTTGAGCAATGCTAGTATTGCGATCGCTTCGATCGACAAATCCTTCCATCATTTCATTATTGAGTCGTTTATCGTCCCCGTCATCTTTACCACCTGTATATTTACCCGTCAGCCAACCGCTAGCTAAAGGCGACCAAGCAGTTACACCGATATCCAAACTATGCGCCATCGGTAACAAATCTCGTTCTGGTGTTCTTTGAATGAGACTATATTCAATCTGCAAACCGATAAACTGTGTCCAGCCTCGTAATTCGGCTAAAGTATTGCATTGAGAAACTACCCACGCAGGGGCATCAGAAATGCCGATATAAAGTACTTTTCCTGCCCGTACCAGATCGTCAAAGGCTCGCATAACTTCTGCTACGGGAGTCATAAAATCCCAAGTATGTAGCCATAATATATCGATATAGTCAGTATTCAATCGTTTGAGACTACCTTCTACTGACTGCACCATACTTTTACGTTGATTGCCCGCACCATTAGGATTACCGTCTCCTAAACCATTGGTATATTTGGTGGCTAAAACCACAGCATCTCTTTCATTAGCAATAAACTCACCGAGAAACTCTTCGCTCGTACCATTAGTGTAGATATTTGCCGTATCAATAAAGTTACCACCAGCTTCGCGAAAAACATCGTAAATTTTTTGGCTTTCTTCTTTGGATGCACCCCAACCCCAGTCTTCACCAAAGGTCATTGTTCCCAAGCAAAGTTCTGATACTCTAAGTCCGCTTTTGCCAAGTAGTTTATATTGCATTTATTTTTGCTCCTCTTACAGTTTTAAAATGATGTTTTCGTACTTTGTTGCTTTACAAGGTTTGTTCAAAATGTTCTACTATCGCTTCGCTAGCAATTGCGATCGCTTCGGAATAGACGATTAAAATAGGATCTTCAAGGTCATCAGCGATCGCCACTGCATCGTAAGTCAACCAACCTGACCAAGAAGCAAGATTAAACTCATTGACGTATTCGGGAATTGCTCCGCGATCGGACTCTGTATAGTATGGTGCTTGATACATTACCGCATTCTCGTCTTCGTTGCTGGCTGCGGGTACTGTAGATATTTCCCCCGTAGTTTCGTATTGAGCTTCTGCTTGGCGACTGGTTTGAATCAAATTTTGTACTACTTCTTTTCCGCCATAGGTTTCGTTAACGATTTCGCGATTGTGTAGCCAGGGTGCAACCAGGGCGATCGATTTAATCTCTTCGCTGGACATAGAGTTTACTTCCGATTGAGAAAGACAAATGCTTTTAAAATTTACATTTGAATAATTCTATGAACGATCGAAAAGACAGTATAGGAAATTATTGCTCTTGTTTATAATTTCCTGGGGTTGTACCAACCAAACGCTTAAAATGCCCGCTAAAGTGGCTTTGGTCATAAAAACCCGTTACTGTGGCTACTTGGGCAATGGGCATTCCCTGAGATAAAAGTTTCTTAGCGCGATCGATTTTTATTTGAGTTTGATAAGCATTGAGTGATATACCTTTTTGACGGCGAAACAAGCGACTGAGATAAAAACGGCTGATTCCCACAAGATTGGCTAATTCGTTTAAAGATACATTCTCAGCATAATGAGCTTGAAGATAATCGCAGACGATCGCAACTGCTGGCTTTTCCCAAAAATCATTTTGGCGATCGCATTCTCGATTTTGAGTAATTAAACAAGCAAAAAAATCCGAAATAGATGAATCCCGATCGAGCCTCGATCCTTTATTTTGTAGGGTAAGACAGAGATTTTGAAACAACTCTATAGTATGGCGATCGCCAATTATTGGTTCGGCAAAAAAAGGAACTCGTACATTACTATTTATTTCTGATGCCGTCTCTTGCAACAAACTAGGGTCAATGTGCATCATCCAGAAAGTAGCAGGTTGGGGTAAATAAGTTCTCTGGCTAGGAGAATGCACTTCTCCTGAATGAATAATACTAAGACTGCCAGTTGGTATTAGGTGATATGCACCGCGATAAAAATATTCACCCTGACAGTTGAAGCTCATTCCTAGCTGATATTCTTGGTGAGAATGTTTAGCAAGAGGTTCTACTGTACCTGCGGTGTAAACATATTTTTCGAGCAAAATACCTGACAATTGTGAGGTTTTAACGGTAATAAGCGATCTTTTACCATTCATAAACTACATAAACTAAAATTTTGCGGTTTATCTAGTATTTACTCCAGTTGATAAACCATCTCCAAATTAAAAACTTCAAATTAAAAATTTGTCTCGCTTATATGAGGGCGTGTCGCCTGAAATAAATTCAGGCGTCTGTGTTTCGCGCCCGACGGACAACTCACGAGGGCGAGCGCACCGCTCTCTATATCCGAGGCAACCTCGCCCCCCGTTTCCTCCTGTTGAC
>CAYXWE010000624.1:0-3159 GCA_964468145.1 uncultured Pleurocapsa sp. | reverse complement strand
TAGTATTTAAAGTATTTAAAAAAAAGCTTTTTTTTAAAAAAAACTTTTAAAATTGAATTATTTAGTGGTTTAATATTTAATATTTTATTTTAATACTATTAAATAGTATATATTTATTTGTAATAGATATTTTTAATAAACTAAATTAAACATTTTAATTAAAGCATTAATTTAATAAATACAAAAATAGTATTTTATTTAGATATAAATACTATTAATATTCATCATTAAACCTATAAAGTATAGATCGATGCAATTATAATAAACTATTAAATTAAAATAATTATTTTTCCTCAGATTAGACAGGAATCCTCCAAATTTATTGAAAATTCTTTATCAAATTATATTCGAGTAAATTTTATGATTGAGAAGTGTATTCACCAGTTGTTTGAGGCACAAGTAAAACAAAGACCTAATGAAATAGCTGTAACTTATCAAGATCGACAAATCACCTACCTAGAACTAAATCAAAAAGCAAATCAGTTAGCTTATTATCTAAAATCTTTGGGAGTCAAACCCGAATCATTAGTAGGTATTTGTCTAGAACGCTCGATTGAAATGCTGGTGGGATTGTTAGGTATCCTTAAGGCAGGAGGAGCTTATGTACCAATAGACCCAAATTATCCTGAAGAAAGAATTAGTTTCGTACTAGAAGATGCTCAAATGAGTATCCTAATTACTCAATCTACTCATTTGGATAAGTTACCAGAGCATAACGCCCAAATTATCTGTCTCGATCCCTGGGAAGAATTTACGGTTAACAATACAGACTATTCAGATGAAATAGCCTTTACTCAAAGCGAGATTCAACCGTCAAACTTAGCCTATGTAATCTACACTTCTGGTTCTACAGGCAAACCCAAAGGGGTATTAGTAGAGCATCAAAATGTCACTAGATTATTTACAGCGACTCAAGCTTGGTATCACTTCAATGAAAGAGATGTGTGGACGATGTTCCATTCCTTCGCTTTTGATTTTGCGGTCTGGGAAATTTGGGGCGCATTACTATATGGCGGTCGTTTGGTTGTTGTACCCTATCAAACAAGTCGTACTCCAGAAGCCTTTTATCAATTACTTGTCACTGAAAAAGTAACCGTACTAAATCAAACACCTTCTGCGTTTTATCAACTGATTCGAGCGGATAAAAAACTCTATACTATCAATAAATTAAATCTGCGTTTCGTAATCTTTGGTGGTGAAGCCTTAAATTTATCTAACCTACAACCCTGGTTTGACAGACACGGCGATCGCAGTCCGCAACTCGTAAATATGTACGGAATCACTGAAACAACCGTCCATGTTACTTATCGTCCTATAAATACTATCGATCTCAACAGTCCAGGTAGCGTCATTGGCTTTCCCATTCCTGATTTACAGCTATATCTATTAGATTCAGATCTCGAGCAGGTAGCGGTGGGTAATGAAGGAGAAATATACGTGGGTGGTGCGGGTGTTGCCAGAGGATATTATAACCGTCCCGAATTAACTGCTCAAAGATTTATTCCAAATCCTTTTAGCGATCGACCAGAAGCAAAACTATATAAATCTGGAGATTTGGCACGTTATCTAGATAATGGAGACTTAGAATATCTCGGTCGTATTGACAATCAGGTGAAAATTCGTGGCTTTCGCATCGAACTAGGGGAGGTAGAAGCCAAATTAACTCAACATCCTCAAGTTGAAAAGTGCGTTGTCTTAGCCAAAGAAGACTTTTCGGGTAGCCAAATATTAGTTGGATATATTAGATCTCAAGATAACTCTATAATTGAAACTTCAAATATAAGAGAATTTTTAGCACAAAGACTGCCTGAATATATGATTCCTGCTGCTTTTATAAGCGTAGATGTCTTTCCTTTAACCGATCATGGTAAGTTGGATCGTCGTGCTTTATTAAAAATGAATGCTAACAGGCAACAGCCATCAAAAGCGATCGCACCAAACAGCGAGTTAGAAATTACTTTGGTTCGGATTTGGTCAGAAGTTTTAAATATCAAAACAATTGGTATTAGAGATAGTTTCTTTGATTTGGGAGGACATTCTTTACTTGCCATCAGTTTATTTAATAAAATTGAACAAGAACTAGGTAAAAATATACCTGTTTCGGCGATCTTCCAAGCTCCAACGATTGAAGAATTAGCTCGCTACATTGAAGATGAAAGTGTTTACAAACAAGATAAATTAGGTTCTTTACTAGTACCCCTGCAACCTTGTGGGACGAAACCTCCTATATTTTTGGTTCATGGTGGTGCTGGTGAGATTTATTTATATCGAGAATTAGCCAAGCATTTAGATCCAGATCAGCCCGTCTATGGGATTGAGCCAATTGGTACGTACAATTGCCAAACACCTTTGTTCACAATTGAAGCAATGGCGACTCGTTACATAGCAGAAATAAAAACATTGCAGCCTACTGGACCTTATTTATTAGGGGGTTACTGTCTTGGAGGTCAGGTTGTTTATGAAATGACACAAATACTCCAGAAACAGGGAGAACAAGTTAAAATGCTCGCCTTAATTGACGTTTATATTAACTATAGTGAGTCAACAACCAAAAAAGTTATTAGTTGGGTAGATAAATTATTGTCTTTTGATGTAAGGCAAAAAGCAGAACATATTCAACGGATAAGTCTAAAACGATGGATCGCGTTACAGTTGCTCAATAAACTATGGCAAGTTTATCCCCAAATCTGGCTAGCTTTTCCCAAAAAATGGCAAAAAGAATTTAAACGAGATTACTTTTTAGAAATTAGTCGTCAGGCGATCGCCAAATATGAGATTCAACCCTATCGCGATCGCCTAAAAGTTATCTTTTTCAGGGGACTTTTGGGTCGTGTCAATAAAACATTAGCAAACGAAAGAGAATTGCTATTAATGCCAGCCATTTGGCAAGAGATAGTGGCAAACAGTGTCAAGTTTGTCGATCTTAAAGCTAATCATCGTCAAATAGTCTACGAAAAAGACAATATGGCAACTATTGGCAGAGAGTTAAAACAATTTTTGTCACAGCTAGACCAATAAAGGAGTTGCGATCGAGTTCAAAACTGAATCATTCAACTAGGCAAACCTGATAAAGCATTACTCAAAAACTCGGTACGACAGGCATGACGCTGTATTTTACCGCTAGAAATTTTAGGTAGGCTACCTGGTTTTAAAAGCAAA
>CAYXWE010000623.1:0-3161 GCA_964468145.1 uncultured Pleurocapsa sp. | reverse complement strand
GGTTGATAGCTTTAGGCATTAATGTAAGGACGCTTTTTATTTTTGGGAGTAATGATTATTGGCATAGATTTTTACTCCAGTCTCGATCGCCTCGATTAACTCGACATTGAAATTGTTGACCAGCCCATACTACCTGCCATTGCGATTCATCTCGATCGCCGTAGGGAGCAAACTTGACTTTGTAACGTATAGCTGCAAGAGAATCATCTAAAAGATTAGTTTGAGTAATAGTCACAATTGCCATATCGTCTTGAGGATATTCTGTTTCGACTTCTTCTTTTTCTGATTCGATAATTTCAGTTAAACCCAATGCAGATAAAGCGATCGCTTCGGGATCGCGACCGATAGAAGTTGGTAACTCGGATAAGTCACTGTTTAGTTGGTTTGTCCAACGTTCGGTGACGGGAATAGATAGATAATTATCGGCGATCGCTTTTGCTTTGTTTGGCTGGGGAATATTGGTTTGCCAAAGATTTATTTTAGAACTTTTATCTTCTGGAGATTTTTTTACCTCAACCAAAAGGCGATCGCTGGGACTAAACATCATCAAACGATTTTCTTTCTTTACAGATGCACCCATAAAGTTTTTTAGAGGTAGTCCCGTATTCAGACTAGTTATGGTCGATGAATGAAAGTTGCCCGCTATCAGATTACTGTTGGCATTCAAGCTAAATAAACCACTTTTACTATAAAGATTGTTAGTTTTGCGATCGATTGTTCCCTGTTGCCAATTCCAAACGTTGATTTTGCCATCATAGCTACTGCTAACTAATTTTCTGCCATCTGCAGTAAATTCAATCTTAGTGATATCGTTAACGTGACCGTCTAAAGTATTTAGTAAGGTTGATGAGTTTCCATCTAACTGCCATAGCTGAATTTGATTGCTTTTTTCTCCTTGTTGTCCCCCCGTGGTATTAACATCTACTGTAGCCATTATTTTTCCTTGAGGATGAAGAGAAATAATTTCTACAGGATATTTTGTATCCAAACTAAATAATTTTTTTCCTTCAGGAAAACTCCAAGCAGTTACCCCTAAATCGCAAGCACTATAAAGTATTTTTCCCGTAAGATCGAACAAAACCTGCCGACATCCCCCACTCTCTTTAAGGCTTAAAACTTCTTCTCCAGTAGCGGTGTTCCACACGACTAAAGAGCGATCGGGAGTTAATAATCCTTGACTCCAGGTAGCAGTAGCTAAAAAATTACTATCAGGACTAAAGGCGATCGCTGTAGGTGCAATTTCTAGATCCAACTGGGCAGCATAATGACCGGGTAAAATACGCTTAATTTCTCCTCTTTCTACTTGCCATAGAGTAATTTGGGCTGCACCCACAGTAGCGAGTATTTCGCCATCAGGACTAAATTCAATTTTGTTAATGGTTGTTGTCGATTCCATAGTGCGACTCGAAACCGCATTTTCCCAAGGAGAGGACAAACGATTTTGTAATTGAGTTTTCTCTGTGGCTATTTCTGGTTTAGTTTGAGCGATAACTGTGGTTTGACTGCTCAAGGCAATTGCGCTGACAATGAGAAACTTAAAATAACGCTGACTGCTCATTATGGGTTAAATCTAAAAAACTCGAAATAAACCAGTTATAGCAATAATTCTCGTTCTAATCGATTGTACGTCCTAATTAACTACAACTGGATAATCAGGAGTAGGATTTAACGGACAACTGAAAACATATTTACCCGCAGTCAGAGTAATTTCATAGTCTTTAGTCGTCCCTTCAGTTAAGCCACCTCCGCTGACTTTGGGCAAGCTTACTTTTTTGATTCCTTCTCCCCGAAGATAAAAACCTAATGGATAGGGGACATTAGAATTTGTTACCCGAAAAATATATTTTCCTGGCTTCAACTCCAAAGGCTTAAATCCCGACTCTCTTGAGTTTATAGTTTCTGAATTAATCTTTTTGCAGTCTTCGGCACTTGTTGGTTGATATTGATAATCCTTAGATTCTACTTCGAGAAACTGGCAACCAACTTGAGTCAGATCGATTACTGTAGCGTCGGACACCTGACTCGATTGCTCTGTAGAAGTAGATTCAGAGGGTGGTGGGGTAGTATTTTTCGACGTTGGGCTATTTGTAGAGCAACCCATTAAAATTAAAGACAAAAAACTACCAGTAATAATATTTTTATATTTCATAGGTTTATAGAAAAGAAAATTTAATAGAGAAAGAATATGTTTGTATTTCTACTTTGCCCAAATTAACGAGCCAAAATTAAAAAATCCCAATTTCTTCCTGATATAGACCTTAAAATTTTTTGTATTATTTTGAATTTGGGAGAGAATCAAGAATTTACTTTTCTCCCCCAAAGTTCTATTGCCAAAGTTCTATTGAAATTAGAGCTATCGAACTCTAGATTGACTTTTCTACTAGGCAACTATTGACCAGCACAGGGATCTACACCAGCACAAGGATCTACACCAGCACAGGGATCTACACCAGCACAAGGATCTACACCAGCACAGGGATCTACACCAGCACAAGGATCTACTTCAGTTGCCTCTTCTCCAGTAGTTGTTTCCCCAGCACAAGGATTAGCACAAGAAGTTACCAGACCTAAGCTCAGAACAGACACAGCAAAGAGAGTTCCTAAATATTTGACTTTCATATTTTTCTCCTAAATCACAAATCATAAATTAAATTATTTTGTCAAAGCAAACTAGACGTAGATTGCTTCAAGTTCAGAATCAATGTAATCAAATAGACGGAAATTTTTTGATAAGTCAGAGTTTAATTCTAGAAAACTTAATAAAGAATTCGTATTTTTGACACAAAATTTGCCATTTATTTAATTAACTCAACGATCGGCTATTTTAAGCATTTCTTTCTTTAAATGCCCGTAGGTCTTTGGCATCATAAATTAAGACAAACTTTAATATGCGAACTTATGGAACTTATTCAACAACTAACTCAAGGTTTGGGAGTCGATGAAACTCAAGCTAAAGGGGGTGCTGGACTGATTTTCAAGATGGCAAAAGAGCAGCTTGGGGATGGCGAATTTGCTCAGGTGGCTAGTGCCGTACCTGGAATAGGTAATTTAATTGGAGAAGCTCCTGCTGGCGGAAAAGGTATCGCTGGTGCAATTGGCGGATTGGCTGGTGCTATGGGCGGTGGCAGTGGCGGTCAATTAGCTAATATGGCTGCCCTAGC
>CAYXWE010000622.1:0-3163 GCA_964468145.1 uncultured Pleurocapsa sp. | reverse complement strand
TATGGCCAGCAATTTAGACCGCCACTTCTATTCAAGCAATCCACAACACCTTGATATTTGTTAATCATATTGCCTGATTTATTCAATGTTTGAACTGTTAAATGATGGTGTTGCATTCTTTCATAGATAAAAGGCGCATCACTAGGAGAAGCTCCAATTGTTCGCATCATGATAATTACATTTTGCTCTGTAGGAAGAATACTATTTCCAGTCTGTTGATAAACACCCCATGTTTGTTGAGTGATTGCACGTTCCAATGCTTGTTGTCGAGGAGTCAGTGAATTCCACCATGCTTGTTGTGCTGAAGCAGCAGCAGGAGCAGAGCGAATAATTGTTTCATTTACGGGGCTTGCATAACTGGGAATGGAGGCAAAAGTGGTAACTATTACACTAACTAGAGAAGATACGGCATACTTGGTTAATTTCATTGCCAATACTTTAATTTGTAAGAACCTATGATTTTCATCATAAAAAGTAAAGTAGTATTCAAAACATCAATTTTGTTAAGAAATACGACATTAAATACTACATGGCTAATGTAGTCATTGTAGTTACCCTATTCAAAGCAATTACCCATAATATATTTGTCAGAATAGGATAACTTTTGTGATAAATATATTATGGTACTGATGAATTTTTAAAAGTTAGAGCCAAAACCACCTAGAGGTAAATTCTGTAAACCGCCATTGTTAACAATACCTTGATTTGCTGTCGCAAAGCTGGGATCGCCTCCTGCCAATAGACCATTAGTTAGACCTATTGATTGATCGGCTACAAAATTGCCAGTGTTTCCCAGAAATGGACTCTCCAGAGTATCCAAAATCACTGACGAATTAGCTGTATCGTTGGCAAAAGAATTGTATACTTCATCGATGGGCTGAAATAATGTGCCATTAAAAAGTGAGTTTTGAGATATGTCAAATTCGGATGAGGGGCTGGTTTCAACAGGATAATAAAAATATGCACCAGTTGTTCGATCGAAGTAGTAATAGTCTATTACCGTGTCAAAGGCATTATGGTCTATAAAGTACCAACCACTTTGTGAGGCTTCAAATGGAGTTGCATCGGATAAAAGTTGACCTGAGAAAGAATCGTAAATCATCGCTGTTTTCTAGTGATAGATAATTTATTTTTTGTACCTGAAAATTTTGTTTGTCGAGTTATTAAGAATGTTGCTTGTAACTATGGGAGCAATTATCACAAATGTCATCATAATTAGAGTCAACAAATTCCTGACAATCATCCTCGTAACAACCACCATAATGTCCAAAATGTTCGGCGATATTATATGTATCATGAGCATGGTCTGCCACTTCGGCGATTGCTTGAGAGTGATGGTCTAATGTCAAATGGGCGACAGTCCATCCAACCACTCGACTAGCAACAGCTTGAGAAACAGGGTCTACTCCCATTGCACCCATTATTGCTTTTGTACCTACACGAGCAGCAACACTTTGTCCTAACATGATTAATGAACCTCCAACAACGTTCGATAGTTGTTTAATATTTGTTTGTAGCTCTTACATTAGCAGTGCCTAATTTGCTCTATCAAGACAACTTTGGATGATGTTTTAGGAGGTTTAAGTCAACCATTATTGACAGTAACCATGATTTCTTTGGGAGTGATATTGAATTGTTGACATCAAAAATTTGCCCAATCTTGAGGAGACAGCAGAGGGAAATACAAACTTGTTTTGATTGTCCTAAAGTAAAACAAAATTGGCACTTAAATAGGTTGCTAACTGATTTGGCTGAGGCAAAGGGGATAAAATATGCCAATGATAGTGGAGAAATTCATTTTCAAAAAGAAATAGAGCCAAGAGAACTGAGTCCAAGTGAAATATGTAAATTGTCTTTAGTACTTAGTGGAATCGATGTTCAGCAAATAGATAAACATTTTGAATTTAGAGCTAACTCAACTAGCCAAATATTTTCTAGAAGCATCAATAAGTACATATCATATTTAGTAGATAAAAAAGTCAATCATTGGGCGTGTATTCCTTTTTATTTAAACAAATATCGAAAAGATAATAATCGTTCATCTAATGAAACTATAGAAATAAAGCTTAAAATACCAGCAGATTTAGAGCGAGAAACTATTGACAAAATCTTTGACGGTTTAAAGCAGGTTTGTGGAGTGGATAGTTTGCGAATAGATAGAGTAGAGAAGTTGGATGAATCAGATGAGCAATAGTAAAAAAATAAATACGGAAATTATTTTAGAAGGTAGTTATCAAGACTTCGATAAAATTTATACTCTTTTTCAATCAGGAGAATTAGAAGAATTACTTGGTATTTCTATATCTGATGTTGATGCCTCCGCAAAAAAAGTTCCTAGTCCCCCTAGTTTAGTATCTAACTTAAGTAGTTGGTTTAAGCACCATATAATTGATGATTGGGAATATGAAACAACACTTTTAGGCACATTTTTCGCACAACAAAATAATCCTAAGCTTGCTTTTGAAGCTACTCGTTCTGTTGATAATACTACATTGGATGCTGAAGTTAATAATAGTTTTGAAACAGCTTTAGAATTAGGAGAAAATAGTAATAATAGTCCAGAGATAATTACCGAATTAGTTACTTCTTTGCAAACCTGTGAGAATGACGAAATCGCATGGCAGTTAGCTTTGAGCTTAGGAAAACTAGAACCCAAACATTCTCAAGCAGCTATAGCCCAACGTAAGGAATTTAACTTGGGAAATGTAATGCTTGAATTACTAGTTGCTATAAAACAAGGACAAGATGAGAAATTAGATATTTTATTACAGCTTTACTCTACAGAGGAAGACTATCTACCTTTAGGCTTAGAAATCGACATTTTAGATGGCTCTGGAGATACTAGCGCACAGGTTAAAACTAAAAAAGAAAATTCTGATTCGTATATTAACTTGAGCTTAGAATGTTCTCCTACAGAACAGTTTTCTGTAATATTTTCTTTGGACAACGATCGAGTTGAAGAATATTTTCAAGTCTAAAAGGATGCTAGATGAATTCTAGATAGAATTATTAATAATAATTAAATGCGAATTTTTTGTTGTCCAATAGTAGAAAAAGCTGCCCAATAAAAAGGAGATGCAAATGGCTTAATATTACCTTTTATTTTCCTAAGAACATTCAGCCGAAAATCTCGTTTTTGCTTTTTATCAAATGGTAAATCTTC
>CAYXWE010000621.1:0-3172 GCA_964468145.1 uncultured Pleurocapsa sp. | reverse complement strand
GATGAATCGAGCTATAAAGCTAAGATAGGTGTCGTATCAATTGACACTATCAACAATAAGGTCATTAGAATTAGGTACACCTATCCCAAAGGAAAACGTAACGCATTCTACGTAGGTATCATCAACGAAAAAAATTGGCGCGAGGCAGTAAAAACCGCACACATTATCGATCGCGACATCAGCATCGGAGATTACGATCCGACATTAGCTAGATACAAACCAAAGAAAGCACAGACACTTGAGGTCATTGAAAAGCAACCAAATCTGTCAGATATCTGGGAAGTCTATCGGGATATTAGTAAAGACCGTGTTGCAGCCACAACTATTAAAAAACACTGGAGAACCTACGAAAAGCATTATTTAGGTGAGACTCCCAAAAATTTGCTCGAACTCAACAAGGCAAGTGAATACATTGCTCATTTACTCACTCGCTACAGCCCAGGTTCAATAACACCAATATTCTCTAATTGTCTAAACCCATCTGTAAATCTGGCAGTGAAGACACGAAAAATTGAACACAATCTATACAAAGATGTTCCTCTTCAGAAAAAGCCCAAAAAACAAATTGAGGCTTACGAACCAGAAGAAGTTAAAGCAATAGTTGCTGCATTCTATAGTGATGAATACGTTAAGAAGAGTAGTATTTATCCCCATAGCTTTTATGCGCCAATGATAGATTTCTTGTCGTTAGTCGGATGTAGACCCTCTGAATGTCATGCCTTGACTTGGAATGATATTAAGCGCAAGAAAAATAGGCTCTATATTAAATTCAACAAGGCATACAGTAATGGAATATTATTACCCCACACTAAAACCTACGAGATACGTTTATTCCCTGTCAACTCACAGTTGGAAATGTTGTTAGGCTCAATGGACATCATACCTAATAAAAATGACCTCATATTTCCTTCAGTGACAGGAGGTTATGTAAACCAGAAAACTTTTGGTCGTCGCTATTGGAATACTATAACAACAGGTCTAATCGATGATGGTAAGCTGGATAAACACCTGCGCTGTTATTCTCTCCGACACAGTTTTATTACTAGATGCGTTAGAGAAGGAATGGATGTTGCTACCATAGCTCGAATCAGTGGAAATTCAACAGAAACCATTGTGAAATACTATCTGGCAGCTAAATTAGAGTTCGAGATACCTGAGTTCTAAACGAAAAAACTCCTGTTGTTCAAAGAAAACATAACAATAGGAGTATTATGAACAAATCAAGACTACAGAAAGAGCTTACTGATATCTTGGTTTCTGATATTGTGAACCATAATGGTCAAAGATAAATTTTGTTGACTACGACATATTTTCGTTAGCTCTATAGTCATAGTTAACTCGTGTTACTAATCACAATCGTCAATAGAACACATATGCGCCTATTACTGGCAAAAAGTTGATATACAAATTATGGAAAGAGACGGTAATAATTATTGCGTTAAACTCTGGTTTGATGAGATAGAGCTTACAGCGAGAGATTTAGAGTAATACTATAGTTGGCACCGCAATCAATTCTTATGCAAGGGTTATGTCTAGGCGATTTAATACTCTTTTATTAACTTCTACCGAACCTGCATTAGCATCAGCTTGTATTGTTTCATAATTTTCTTCACCATGTAAAAACAGAATCCAAGCTTTTTGTGGCATGACTAATGCTAGTTTAATGTAAAGTAAACCATTTAGATTTGTTGTCATAGTTCGAGTACCTTAGTTATTTTTACTTAAATGTTTTGGTGTACCTTCAATAGATTTGAAATCCATCTGCGTACTCATACAGTATTACTTAAGTATTTCTAACCGTCCACGGTAAATTTATACGGACAACCGAACTATGCTTGTAGTATTAATATTCTGGCGGCTAATTCGGTTGAGCCGTTGGTAAGCATTTGATAAAATATGCCGTTGTGATTTGACAAAGTGTCCGACATCCTTTTGCACTATGAATTCTAGGTTAAATATTTATAAGTCTTTTTGTTGATAATATCTCGTACAGTACCTCTGGTAACTCCAAACTCAGTAGCTATACCTGAGATGCTTTCGTTATTACATTCATATTTCCATCTAATTGTGTAAACGTCTGCTTCGGACAATTTGTACCTAGAGTCCCTTCGTTTATTGATACTCTGTTCGTAGTTAGTCGCCCACCGACAGTTTTCCTTACAATAGCCTCGTTCATTGTCAATGCGATCGATGGATTTACCTTCTGGTCTCTCTCCCATATCCTCATAAAAGGTTTCAAAATTCAACCAGCGGTCATCTTCTATAGTGATTCCTCTTCCACCATAATTACTGTAGTGAATATTGTTCTCATCCAAACAGCGAGCTATCATTGCTTTCCACGAGTTATAAGTAGGAGTGGTACTAAGACCATGTTTTCTATTCCCTTTATGTTGACCATTCTGACAACCACAGTTAGATTGCTTGACATTTTTTCTATTTAAACTTTGATAATTTCTCTTTACAACATTTCCACAATCACATAAACATTCATATTGATAATTCTTCCTGCCATTAGAGTAAATCTTAGGTTCTAATTCTTTGATAACTGTTAATAACCCTATTTTCTTGCCAATTAAATCTTTTTTCTGAGCCATGAATAATAATAGTTTTTTGGATATCTATTACTATTTTATTTTGTTGCTAATGCTGATTAAGCTGTTTTGATGCACAGTGTTTTAACAATTCAATCTGTTGTAAATATAAACAATACAGGCTGCAAGGTCTGTACTGCATCGCATTATAATAGATACATCCTTTGATGTTAGTCTTCAAAACATTAATAGCTTACATCCAAAAAAAATAGACGCAAAAAGTAGAGAGTTTGCGTCAGGTATTTATCGATTAATTATATATGACTATTATAACAAGTAATCTTGCTGTCGAGAGCAATAATGTTGCAGAATCAAGTAATGCTTTTGATTCTAATTCTATCTACAATCAGAAATATTATTTAGTTTCACTGTTTAATAAGCCCAAGTATCAGGCACTATTCAATGAAGATTATGTCGGCTATTTCGCCGATGAATATCTAAAAGAACTAACTAAAGAGAATCCTGAATCAGAAGAATTTTTTAGAGAAGATCAAATTGAAGCATTAACTAAATTTTCTAATGGTTCATCTGTGCCTAAGACTCTAAAAAGTGGAGTTCCCAGTAAAGATAAAAGAGAAGCT
>CAYXWE010000620.1:0-3175 GCA_964468145.1 uncultured Pleurocapsa sp. | reverse complement strand
TTGGTGGTAGAGATTACTTTGGTTAGATCTTTGGCAATAGTGGACTTTTCCACCGAACCCTTGAAAGGCGGGTTAGCCAGAATCATGGTGAAAGCTTCCTCGATTCCCGAATAGTCTTCCGATAGGGAATCTCGCGCTTCAATCTTGGGGTCTTCAATGCCGTGCAGCATCAGGTTCATGCTCCCAATGCGTAACATTGTCCCGTCAAAGTCAAAGCCGTGAAACATCTCGCTATTGAAATGTTCGCGGTTGCCTGGAGCGTTGAGAACTAAACTGCCGTCACTATCTTTCAAGTCTCGCAGATATTCCGCAGCAGCTACTAAAAAACCACCAGTACCACAGGCAGGGTCACAGATGATCTCTCTCGCCCCTGGATTCATTAACTCCACTATCATCTTAATAATGTGGCGGGGAGTTCTAAACTGTCCGTTAGTTCCTGCTGTAGTCAGTTTGGAGAGCATATATTCATAGAGGTCGCCCTTGGTATCCCGATCTTCCATCGGAATCTGCTCGATCTGCGATACCACATTGGTCAGCAGGGCAGGGCTAGCAATCAGGAACACTGCATCCTTCATGTGGCGGGTGTATGCTGTTTCTCCCTGCGTACCGCCCAAGTTCTTAATGAAAGGAAAGGCTTCATCGCGGACAATCCGCAGCATTTCATCCGCATCGCTGAGATTCTTGAAATGCGACCAGCGAAGGGTTTGCTGCTCTTCTGAAAAGATACTGTTTTTAATGGGCTTGCCCAATCGTCTCGCCTTCTTCTCCTTGAGAAGTTCTAAATCGTCCAGACGCTTAATGAACAAGAGGTAAGAAATCTGTTCGATGACCGAGAGAGGGTTACTAATGCCATTGTTCCAAAAGGTCGTCCACAGTTTATCGACCTTTGACTTAATCTCTCCCGTAATCGTCATGCACGAACTCCTTAACTTACTGCTAGCCGTTGCTCATTGTAGCTTCTGGGAGAAAAAAGCGAAGGAATATCAAGATTTACTTTTGGATCTGGGATATGTGCAAAAGGCAATACTGGCGATCTTGTAGAGCATTGTTACTACTGTCCATTAATTTATAACTTAGTAGACACCTCCAAACTCTGACAAAATACTGTTAAAATTCAACAAAGAACTTCAGTGTAGCAAGAATTACCCAACAAATTAGTTTAAGTTTTAAGTAGGTGGCGTGTCTCAACCAAATCTAATAATTTGTCCTGGCGTTCATCCACCACAACTGACATCCAGTTTCATTCAAAATAACATCAAACAAAAACCCTTAGTTTTACCCACAAAACAATACTTACCCTACGATGCGATCGCTATAGAATGCTGGCTCAAACAGCATTATCCATCTCCTGTAGATGCTCCTGCCCTATCTTTCATTGCCTTTAGTGCGGGAGTTGTCGGGGGATTTGGTGCAGCTAGAATTTGGTAATTGCAGGGAGGTAAAATAGCCAACTTTATTGCTTTTGATGGTTGGGGAATGCCTTTGTTGGCGAACTTTCCTATTTATCGCATCAGTCACGATCGCTTTACTCATTGGAGTTCGAGTATTTTGGGTGAAGGAGAGTCTGGTTTCTATGCCGATCCTGAAGTAGAACATCTAGATTTATGGCGATCGCCACATACCTGTAGGGGATGGCAAACCATCGCTCCTGGTTTAAAAACTCCCATTGGGTTAACTGACTATTTAAACCAAATCCTGAATTCCTGACATTTAGTTTTTTCTTTGTTAATTACAGTTTTTCATCACAATTTGTATCGTATGCCTCTAAACGCCTCGACAGACAAAACAAACTAATTTATATTTAAAAGCTTAACGATAAAAATTAACCTAGTTTTTGTTGCACATTAGACAGCAAAATTTACAATAAAAAAATAGCTAAGTTAAATAAATAGCAAGCGTGGTATCTACAACTATTCCTAAAGGCTCACAATCAACTCAGACTCCCCAACGTCAAACGGGTGCTTATGCCCTAATGGATAGTCTGCGTCTTCACGGTGTCAAGCATATCTTCGGCTACCCAGGAGGGGCAATACTTCCCATTTATGACGAACTATATCGTTCCGAGGCACGGGGAGAAGTTCAGCACATTTTAGTTCGTCACGAACAGGCTGCAGCCCATGCAGCAGATGGTTATGCTCGCGCTACAGGCAAGGTCGGGGTTTGTTTTGCTACCTCGGGCCCTGGGGCGACAAACTTGGTTACGGGTATTGCTACTGCCCATTTAGATTCCATTCCCATGGTAGCAATTACAGGACAAGTAACTCGTGCTGCGATTGGGACTGATGCCTTTCAAGAAACTGATATTTTTGGCATTACTACCCCTATTGTTAAAAACTCTTATGTAGTACGTCATGCCAAAGATATGGCGAGAATAGTTGCCGAAGCGTTTCATATTGCTAGTACTGGTCGTCCTGGCCCCGTATTGATCGATGTACCGAAGGATGTGGGCTACGAAGAATTTGATTACGTACCCGTACAGCCAGGACAGGTTAATCTCAGAGGCTATAAACCTACAGTCAAAGGCAACCCCCGTCAGATTAATGCTGCTCTTAAATTAATTAGTAAAGCAGAAAAGCCCCTGATGTATGTGGGTGGCGGTGCAGTAGCGTCTGATGCTCACGGTCAAATAAAAGAGTTAGCCGAAAAATTCAAAATTCCTGTAACTACAACCCTAATGGGATTGGGAGCTTTTGACGAGCATAATCCTCTTTCAGTAGGAATGTTAGGAATGCACGGCACTGCCTATGCTAACTTTGCAGTCAGCGAATGCGATCTCTTGATTGCTATTGGTGCGAGATTTGACGATCGCGTTACGGGTAAGCTAGATGAATTTGCCAGTCGAGCAAAAGTAATTCATATTGATATCGATCCTGCTGAAGTGGGCAAAAATCGCGCTCCTGAAGTGCCAATTGTCGGTGATGTTCGTCAAGTATTAGAGCAGATGCTAGAACGAGCAAAAGAGGGCAATTATAGCTTGCAGGAGAATATCACTCAGCCTTGGCTAGACAAAATAAATGACTGGCGATCGGATTATCCTTTAGTTGCACCCCGCCCAGAAGAAGGTATTTCTCCCCAAGAAGTAATTGTGGAGTTGGACAAACAAGCACCTCATGCTTACTACACTACTGATGTCGGTCAACATCAGATGTGGGCAGCTCAGTTTTTGAAAAATGGA
>CAYXWE010000619.1:0-3182 GCA_964468145.1 uncultured Pleurocapsa sp. | reverse complement strand
CAGGAGAGACTTTAAAAATGAGAGACTTTAAAGATGTAAACTCTAGTAATTCGATCCTACTTTTTGATATGGTGGCATTTGAACTGCACGCCGTACATGAAAAAATTCCGCCTCCTCTCCTTTGTTTGCCTCATATTCTTAATAATTGTAGTTTCTAGCAAAATTGCCCCCGCCCAGATAGTTGCACCTATCCCCAAACCAATTACAAAGTCAGAATTAGCTGTCAGTTTGTCAGAAGTGGTGCAAATTCCTAATAGCGGAACTGATATGGCAAAAGCAGCGCGCTTAAATCTGCTTACTCATGCAGAAGACGGTAGCGGAAGATTATTTGTTAACGATATGCGTGGCAAATTGTATATTATTGTTGATGGCGTTGCTACTGTTTACATGAATCTCAGACAATTCATTTGTGCTGACTTTACCTATGAAAGCGTTCAACAGGGTTTTGCTTATTTTACTTTTCATCCAGAATTTGCTCGTAACGGGACTTTTTATACTGTAACTAGCGAACTTAAAGATAGTGGCATTCCTGACTTTCGGGTGATTAAAACTATTTTTGACAGTGACAAAAACATTATTGAAAGTTCTCATCACGATGTGATTCGGGAGTGGAAAGCAAAAGATCCTACTAGTAATACTTTTGCAGGAACATCCCGTGAAATTTTACGCATCGAAGAACCTTATCCAGATCATAATGTAGGACAATTGGGCTTTAATCCTAATGCCGAACCAGGAGATGCTGATTATGGTTTACTCTACATTGCCGTAGCCGATGGTGGTAGTGACGGTTTCCCTGTTAGCGACACCGATCCTTTAGATAGTGGGCAGGATTTGGGAACACCACTGGGTAAAATACTCCGCATCGATCCTTTGGGCAATAATAGTGCTAATGGTCAATATGGCATTCCTGATGATAACCCCTTTGTGGGGGATAATAATCCTTTTACCTTAGCTGAAATCTGGGCTTATGGACTGCGTAATCCTCATCGTTTTTCCTGGGACACAAAGGGCGGGGGAAAAATGCTAATTGCCGATACTGGGCAAAATTTTATTGAAGAAGTTAATTTGGGTATCAAAGGGGCTAATTATGGATGGGGCGAACGAGAAGGTACTTGGGTAATCGAAGACAATAATGAAAACGTCTTGTTCCCATTACCTCAAGATGATGCTCAATATGGGTACACTTATCCTGTTGCTCAATATGACCACGACAGACCTCCAGAAATAGATTACTATCCAATTGCTATTACAGGTGGTTACGTTTATCGCGGTCAAGCAATTCCTGAATTAAATGGTCAATATATTTTTGCCGATTTTGGCAGTGATGCAAGATTTTTTCACGTCCCTGTAGACGAACTTGTCAACGGCAAACAAGCAGAAGTACAAGAACTAAAACTGGTTGATGGAAACAGAGAAGTATCTGTTCTCGAAATCATTGGTAGCGATAGATCCGATGTCCGATTTGGGGTAGACGAAACAGGAGAAATATATGTAACATCCAAGCAAGATGGTAAAGTTAGAAAACTTGTTCCTGCTATGAAAAATTGAGCTTGATTTGCTACGTATTTTCTTATCTATTAATTTATTGATTGTCAGTATTGCCTTAACCCTTTCTCCATCAGCCAAAGCTTCGGAAATAGCTGAAATTAAGGCAGAAAAATCAGTATCTCAACTATCTGATGTTCGAGTAAGTGATTGGGCTTTTACGGCATTACAATCTCTAAAAGAACGCTATGGTTGTCTTGCAGGATATCCAGATAACACCTACAAAGGCAATAGAATTCTAACTCGTTATGAGTTTGCGGTGGGATTAAATGCTTGTCTTAATGCGATCGAAATCCAATTGCAAAATCAAACCAGAGAAATTACCGTAGCGGATCTGACGACTATTCGACGTTTGCAAAATGACTTTGCCCCAGAATTAAAATCTTTAACCAATCGAATAGAAAATCTATCAGCTAGGACTGCTATTTTAGAATCCCAGCAATTTTCTACTACTACTAAATTAAGTATTGCTAGCGTTTTCGCTATCAGCGATATAGGGGGTGATACTGCCGATGGTAATTCTGATACTGAGATTGACTCTAACCCAGTTTTCAATCATCGTACTCGCCTGAATTTTATTAGTAGTTTTACGGGTAAAGATAGATTGATGGTACGTCTGCAAGCCTCCGATAGAGTACCAAACTTTAGTGGTGCTTCTAATACCAATATGACCCGCCTTTCCTTTGAAGTGGGCAATACAGACAACAGCATCAAATTAAATTTGTTGGAATATCAATTTCCTCTAGCAGAAGATTTACAGATTTATTTGTATGGCAATGCTGCATCTCATCATTACTATGCCAATGTTCTCAATTCTAATTTTGCCAGCTTTGGTGGTGGCAAAGGTACGGTTTCTCGTTTTTTAGACCGTAACCCCATTTATCGGCTGGGCTTTATTAGTCCCGCAGGGGTGGCAGCAGTTTATGACAATCAACCAATTAGGATCGATGTGGGTTATCTAGCGGAAAATTCCGAATCAGCTAGTCAAGGACTTTTTGGGGATACTTATAGTGCTTTGGGTCAAGTTTCTTTTCAACCAGCAGAAAATTTAGAATTTGGATTCACCTATATTCATCATTATTCCCCTGACGGTAATTTATTGCATCGTACGGGAAGTAACTTAGCTAATATACCCTTTGGGGATGATGTTCCTTTAAAGACTAATGCTTATGGAGTGCAAGCTACTTGGGAAATTTTACCCCAAATAGCAGTAAGTGCTTGGTGGGGATATATTGATACCAAACGACTCGATGGGGTAGAAGGTAATGCAGATATTATTAATTACGCAGTCAATCTCGCGTTTTTAGATTTGTTGAAAGAAGGCGATGTTGCTGGATTGGGATTTGGTATGCCACCAAAAGTCATAGACAACACCCTTGCCAACCGCGAAGATCCCGACACCAGTTTGCATTTTGAAGTTTTTTATCAATATCCCCTCACAGATAATATTAAGCTAATCCCTGGTGCTATCTATATCACCAATGCAGATCATAATGATGCCAATGGAGATATTGTTGTGGGTACTTTGAGGACAGTTTTTAGCTTTTAGTAACGCCTTCTGGTAAGTTATCAAGTTTGATTTGATGGATAGGATAAAAGTTCGGAGTTCGGAGTTCGGAGTTCGGAGTTCGGAGTTC
>CAYXWE010000618.1:0-3184 GCA_964468145.1 uncultured Pleurocapsa sp. | reverse complement strand
GTTTAGTTTATTTTTAAACACTACATATAGATCGGAGAATAAAATCATTCTTTATTGTTCATTAGTACTAATAAAGTTCAGAACCTTTTGACTTTTGACTTTTGACTTTTGACTTAAAACCGATTGACAAACAATACACAACCTTAACTTGTCACGAATGGCTGTTAGCTGTTAGCTGTTAGCTCTTAGCTGTGAGTAACTAATGGCCCTAAGCTTTTTAAATAAATTAACTATACAAAATAATGATGGATAATGTTTATGCCCATCGATCTATTTCTTTGTGGTTTAAGGTTTACGATCTCAATCATGACAGTCCACAGGTAATTTACGAAGAAGATGGAATTGCCCAGGGATTAAAAATCTACCGAGAAGACGATCGCTTGTTCTTTAATGTCTGGCATCGCTCGACTAATGATTGGTCGAGTAGCTATCTGGCTACTGATATTGTCGATCGTAATACCTGGCATCATCTGGCATTGGTTTTAGATCGAACTCAAACTAAACCGTTTACAGCCTATCTCGACGGAACAAATATAGATTGGCAAACACAACAGCAATCGAGTCAAGCAAATGTTGGGGTGGGTGGTTTAAACCAAGTAGAAGAAGGGGATACCCAGAAGGATGATTCTGCTTCGGGCTATAGTATCAAAGATATTCGAGTATACGAGCGATCGCTTTCTGGTTCGGAAATTGATTTAATAATTGAGCCTAACAATAATCCCCTCGCCCTAGAGGATACATTTCTAACAGTAGAAAACCAAGAAATTACTCTTTTTTCCTCCGCATTATTAGAAAACGATCGCGATCCTGATGGCGATCGCCTGAGTATAGATGCAGTGGGTCGAGCAATAAACGGTACTGTTGCTCTTGATGAGTCACAAAATATCGTTTTTACTCCCCAAGCTAATTTTAACGGCGAAGCTAGCTTTGAATATACCCTCAAAGACGATCGCGGGGGAATGGATCGAGGCAGGGTAAATCTGACTGTATTAGCCGAAACTAGTCCTATTCTCGTGGGGACAAATTTACATCGCTTGGCTGATTGGTCGCCTCAGTTGCCCTTTCTCAATGGTTTTAAGTCTGCACGACGCTGGCTGATTCAAGATATCGATGTTACTAAAAATGGTGCGGGAGAATTTGTTAATACTTGGAATACTCAAGAGTTCGATCGCTTAGATCTCGACGAAAATGGTTGGGTTAAATCCCTCCCCGATCCTGAAGATGAACCTAGATATACCAGCGTGGGGACGATTTTATATCGAGATTTGCCCTACTATCCAGCAGGGGAATATGTGGTGCTGTATGAGGGTGAAGGCACTATCGAATATGATTTTGACGCGGTTAAAGACGAATCTGCTTCGACTCCTGGGAGGGATATAATTGACGTTACCCCAACTAAAGCAGGAGTTTGGCTGAGAATCACCGAAACAGATCCCAACGAGTCGGGGGATTATCTACGAGATATCGATATCATGCCCGTAGAATATGAATATGCAGACAACCAAATATTCAACCCCGCTTTTTTAGATAAGATTCAGCCCTTTAATACCCTACGGTTTATGGATTGGATGGCGACCAATCATTCAACTCAGGGAGAATGGAACAATCGCCCCACCCCCGAAAGTTCTGTCTTTTCTGGAGAAATTGCCTCCCTCGAATCGATGGTGGAATTAGCCAACCGTACCCATACCGATCCTTGGTTTACCATCCCCCATCAGGCGACGGATGAATATGTTACTAATTTTGCCGAGTATGTACGGGATAATTTAGATCCCGAACTTCAGGTATATGTAGAATATTCCAATGAAGTCTGGAATCGAGATTTCGATCAGGGTTGGTGGGTAGAAGATCGAGGCATAGAAGAGTTTGCAGATTCTAATGTGGGGGATTTTGGTAAGCGCATTGATTGGTATAGCAAACGCACTACCGAGATTACAGGAATTTGGGACGAGGTATTTGATACGGAAAAAGAAAAAGTAATCGGTGTCATGTCTGGTCAAGCTGCTAACTCTTGGACAGCAAGACGGGCTTTAGGATATTATTGGGCCGAACAACCGCGATCGAGTGCTGAATATGGCATTGATGCGATCTCTTTTGCTCCCTATTTTGGCAGTTATTTGGGTAGTTCGGACTACGAAGCAGAGATTGAAAGCTGGACGGAAGACGCAGATGGGGGACTAGATAAGCTGTTTGAGGAACTTACTGTTGGGGGAGTATTGGAAGATGCACCCCAGGGTGGCAGCTTACAACAGTCTTATTCTTGGACGGAAAATTACAAAGAGTTAGCAGATATTCACGGTTTAGATCTTTTAATCTATGAAGCTGGTCAACATCTGCGAGGGAATGATGGGGTAGAAGATAATCAAGCAATTACCGAACTTTTTACTACTGCCAATCGAGAACCCCGCATGGGAGAGATCTATCAAGAATATTTCACTACTTTAGACGAATTAGGAGTAGATCTGACAATCAACTATACCGATGTTAGTGGCTACAATAAATGGGGTAGTTGGGGAGCATTAGAACATATTAACCAGGGTGGCTCGCCCAAATACAACGTCTTACAATCTCTAGTAGCCAATAACAACAATAACCTCCCTCCTCAAATAGGAACGCTAAATAATAATCTTTCGGATCTAGGCTTAATCGTCGAAGGCGATACCCTAACATTGGAGGCTAACTATACCGATATCGGGCTACAAGACTACCATGAAATAGAATTTGATTGGGGAAATCAAAATGCGATCGATCTAGAACAACAATCCCCCCTCTTAGGAGATATTGGTCAAGCTAGCAGCAATTATATTTACGATCGCCCTGGTAACTATACCGTCACCCTAACTATTACCGACGACGATAATCTAGAGGCACAAAAATCTTTGCCCATTACAGTAGCCGCAAAAACTAGTATAGATTGGAAACCTAGTTCCACCAATCCCCGAACTAATCTGGCTGGGGATGGTCAAGTCCGCGTTGCTGTACTCGGTGCTGAAAACTTCGATCCTGTTGAGATCGATCCTAATTCGGTACGAGCAGATGACGATCGAGATACCCTGTTAAATGGTAACGGTATTTACGCCATCCAAGATTTGAGCAGCTTGCAAGATGTCAACTCTGACGGATTTGAAGATTTAGTACTAGTTTTCGATAAAGCTACCCTCAGATCTGCTGTCTCCACTGATTC
>CAYXWE010000617.1:0-3190 GCA_964468145.1 uncultured Pleurocapsa sp. | reverse complement strand
GGTAACAATGGCTGAGTATCTTGGGTTGCCCAAATCTTCGGTATGTGGCGAAATTATTGCCTATCAAGAATCTAGTGCAGAAGATCGAGAAAAGAGACTTAATTGGTGGAAAGAATATGATATTGATTGGGGTTATGGCGATGCACAGACTATTATTACTCATCGAAACTTGAATGGAGATATCTTAGATTACACTACCGAACACGAGCTTCAAGATACCCTGTCATTAGGAGACGATCTATTAAAAATCCTTCGAGATAAACAAGCTCGTACTTCTCTACCCCACGAGCGAGAATTAGAGGATTATCTTTATATTGATGAAATCAACCAAACTATTTATATATTCTGGATATATCCAGGAAATTATGACTGCACGATGAATTATATAGATTTGTCGTGGGCTGGGTGGAAAGTAGTGTGGAACGATCAAGGATATCGAGGTCATTTAGCATTAACCGATCGTCTCTCTGACGATCTACTTTTGTCGAGAGAAGAAGGAGTAACAGGAGTAATTAAACTATATAGCGACCACAAAAAGCATATGATTGAAGTTTATCAACAACAAACATCTTGGGAAGTAGCTGCTTCACGAACAAAGCAAGAATTAATCAAGTTAGAAAAAGTACAGCAACAATGGCTCAATCAAAATAGCTAACATTACAGTAATCTTGTGAAGATTGATCGCCAATAATTTTACTTCTATGAATCTTGCTGCCGATCTCCTGAAATTGGCTCAATTACAATTAGATCGCCAACAAACGCCCGAAGCGATCGCATCTCTACGAAAAGTATTAGAATTAAATCCTCAAGACGATCGTCTACAGTTTCAGTTGGGTAAGTGTTTTAGAAATCTTGGTTTAATTGAAGAAGCACTTACTTGTTTTTGTCGCACCCTCAAACTCAATCCCCATCATCCTCAAGCTTATACATCTTTGAGCTATATTGAATTAACTCCCCCATGGCGCGATCGCCTAGAAACTCTTTATCGCGAGATATTAACCCAACACTCTAACTTACCATCAGCTTTAGCTAATTTAGCCGAATTGTTAAGTGAAGGCGAGGATCTAGGTGAGGCGATCGCTTTTTCTCGTCGGGCTATCCATACTAAAACTATTAAAGAAAATCCTCAACTAGCTAAGATAGATTGGTCTGCTAGTAAACAGAAACCGCCTGATTTTATAATTATTGGTGCGGGAAAAGCTGGTACAACTTCTTTGTATAAATATCTCGCTCATCATCCTCAAATACTGTTACCAAATAAAAAAGAACTGCGTTTTTTTGATAATAATTTTCATCGTGGACACCAATGGTATTTAGCTCAGTTTCCTGCTCTTAGCGATCGACCCGATTTTTTAACGGGGGAAGCATCTCCGAGCTATTTCTTTTTACCCCATGTAGCCCAAAGAATAAAAGATTTTTCTCCCAATATTAAATTAATTGTCATGTTACGCAATCCTATTACTAGGACTATTTCTAACTACTATCAAAATAAGAAAACGGGCAATCAAACTAAAACCCTAGCCCAAAGTATTCAACAAGAAATTACAGCATTAAATAAAAAAAGCGATCGACAATTATCTTATGGAGGGGGATTAATATCTCAGAGTCTTTATTATTACAAATTAAAACGCTGGTTTAAAATATTTCCTAGAGAGCGGTTTTTAATTATCAACAGCGAAAATTTTTTTACACGTCCAGAATGCTCGATGCAAGAAGTCTATCAATTTCTCAATTTACCTTATCTTAGCAACGATAACTATTTACAATATAATACTGGCTCTTATCCCGAAGCAAGCGATCGCATTAAACAGCAACTAGCAGATTTTTTTCTCATTCATAATGAAAGATTAGAAGAATTGCTAGGAATGAAATTTAACTGGTAATAATTATGGAAAAAAAAAGTTTTGGCTTAGACGATCGGGTTTATGAATATTTACTTTCCGTATCCTTGCGAGAAGCTGAGGTTTTAACTCAATTAAGAGCAGAAACAAATCGCCATCGCGCTAGCATCATGCAAATATCTCCCGATCAAGGACAGTTTATGGCATTGCTAGTGAAGTTATTGGGAGCAAAAAAAACTTTAGATATTGGGGTGTTTACAGGCTATAGCTCATTAGTAGTGGCGTTGGCATTGCCTGAAGATGGTAAAGTTATAGCTTGCGATCGCGACCCCGAAAGTACTAAAATTGCCCGTAGGTATTGGCAAAAAGCAGGAGTCGAGGACAAAATCGATTTACATCTGGCACCAGCTTTAGATACTTTAGATTGTCTCATTGCCCAAGGAGAGGAAAACAGTTTTGATTTTGCTTTTATCGATGCAGACAAAAACAATTACTATAACTATTACCAACGCTCTTTAACCTTATTAAGAACTGGCGGTATAGTGGCGATCGATAATGTTTTATGGTTTGGTAGAGTTGCCGATCCTCAAAATACAGACAAAAGAACGATCGCAATCCGCGAATTTAACCGCAAAATACATCAAGATAAACGAGTAGAAGTTAGTATGCTCCCTATCGCTGATGGTCTAACTTTAGCAATCAAACAATGAACCCGCAGGCAATGCAGGATCTCAAGTATTATTTATTTAATAATTTTTTGTAGCTTGTTATTAGTGCTATTAGATAATAATCTTAATCTATGGCGATCGCTGTAACAAGCAGCAGATATTAAGATCGTCTTGGTGTTTATTAAGAGCTAATTAAGAAAAGTATTTTTTCAAGCCGTCTCGACGATCTTATTTAATATTTCGAGTACAATTCCAAGCTAATCGAACCTGAAACTAAAATCAAACTGGAATTGTCGATATGAAATATTTTAATCGAACTCGTCCTATGGCAGCCAAACTCATGCTGATTTTAGCCTGCGTGGGCGCAGGAGCGTTAGTAACTTCTTGTCAAGGAGGAGGAGGCGATTCTGCTGGTACAGATGGCGGTGGCGGTACGGGGGGTAACGGACTAAAACTAGGAACATTAGCCCCCACCACAGGGGATTTGTCATCTATCGGACAAAATTGGCCTGCTGCCGTGCAGTTAGCAGTAGATACAATTAATGAATGCGGTGGAGTTAATGAAGCTCAAGTTAGCTTAATTGTAGAAGATAGCCAAACCGATCCTAGTGCGGGCAGTAGTGCTATGACCAAGTTAGCAGAAGTAGATAAAGTGGCTGGGGTAGTAGGAGCATTTGCCAG
>CAYXWE010000616.1:0-3191 GCA_964468145.1 uncultured Pleurocapsa sp. | reverse complement strand
AACTACTAAAGCGATAAAAATGCTAGAGCATTTAGGCAGTGAAGAAAAATATCAATTTACCCGCTCTACTGTTGAAAGACTATTACAGAAACAGGAAGGACTAGAAAGTGACAGATTAAATTTACGAGAATTATCAGACTTTTCTAGTACTTCAGATAATGAAATAAACTCACTCGATCCAAATAAAAAGAATAGTCGCTTAGATGTTGTCGATTTAATTGAAGATCGATCTACTTCAGCTTCTACAGAAGTACCAGATGATTTACTGTTTGAAACAGAAGAATTAGAAAGTAAATCAGAGGGGATAGACGGGCGACACAAGCGGATGGGTTGTCCCCTAGGTACGCGCCCTCACGATCCTGTAGATGAACTTTTAAATGATTCGAGTGAAGAGATAGAAACTCAGAAAAATGATAAGAGTTTATCAGATGACAAGAAACAAAAACAGCAATCGAAACCCAAACAAATTCAACCAGATGTAGTTGTTAAAAAAACTAAAAAAAGCCAATTCATACCATCAATTGCCGACCGTGCTAGTAAAACTTTGATGGCTTTGGGTAGAAAAGCCGATAGTTACACCCAAGATACCGATGGGATGACGGTAATGGCAGCTAGTTTGAAAATGGGTGCTGTGGGGATAGCTTTTGCCAATAAATTGCTAGAAAAGCGCGAAGAAAAAAAGTTAAAAGCGACTATTGACAGGATTTTGGCCGCTCAAGAAAGAACCAGCCAACTTGTCGAGCGATCCCAGTCTCTCAAACAAAAAGCAGATAAAGAAGAACCAGAAGTTGATAGCGAAATGGATTTAGATGAAGATGTAGAGATTGAGTCGGATAATGAATTAGATGTTGATGACAATCTAGATTTAGATGATGAATTAGATTTAGAGAGCGATATTTCCGAGCAATTAGACAAAGCGGTAAAAACTATCGATCGCCAGTTAATGGATGTCGATCCAGATATTTCAGGCGAACCAATTGTCATAGATCGCGCTGCTGATTTTTACCAACAATTAGAACAAATTAATGCTGCTTTAGATCGATTGGAACAGAAATTAGATTCCTTGGAAGAGAGGATCGAACATCTGGAACAATTGCTAGATAAACAGTCAGAAAAAGATGATGTTGAGTTAGATTCAGAAGATAATTTAGATTCCGATCTTTGGGATGAAGACGAACAAGATCGAGTAGATGAAGAAGCAGAAGATTTAGATACTCAGCTAGTTAATGTCTTGCTAGATGTTAGCGAAAAGTACGAGCAAATTAACCCTAATTCAGAATCTGGAATTTCCATCGGCGATCATTGTCGGTTGTGTCGCGATTGCGTTGATGACAAGACAATTATTACTATTGAAGAACGAGATGATGAGGAAGTTTCAGAAATTTTTAAGGCGACGATAGATGAAGATGAGTTCGTTATCGACAAGGATGAATTAGATGAAGATGAAAAGCAGGCTATTGTAGAAAGTTTCAGTCATAAGTTAGAAGAAATTGATAATTTTTTAGATAAACAGCAACAGCAAAGTAAGTCAAAAAAGCAGAAGGAAATAGCAATGGTTGATTAGTAAATTATAGATTTTTGCACCCCTTGGATATTTCTTAAATTCCAACTTAGAGCGAGCTAAAATTTATTTTATACATTCAATAAAAATGGCTGATTCTGTAACCTTATTGATATTTGATATCGAATTTCATAACCGATACCCATGTTTTGATTTGGTAAAGATAGTTAGAGTTTGAGCATTGCTGGCGTTCTGCTCTCACACTTCATCGCGCACTCGCGATAAAATTAAAAGTGATACGGACTCTAGGAGAAATCAAACAAATGCCAACTGTAAAAATTGAAGCTCAGTTATCCAAAGATGATTTATTTCAAGCTGTTCGGCAATTGAGCTTACCTGAATTAGAAGGTTTTGTTCGAGATATTATTACTCTTAAAGCTAAACATCAATCTCCAAGTCTATCAAAAGATGAAACTGAACTGTTGTTGAAAATTAATCGAGGTATTTCTCAAAATATTCAACAAAAATATCAAATTTTAATCAACAAAAGAGAGCAAGAAACTTTAACAGAACAACAGTATCAAGAATTACTACAATTAACCGATAAAGTTGAGATACACCAAGCACAGCGTCTAGAATATCTCGCACAATTAGCTCAGCTACGTCAAATATCTCTTACTGATTTAATGACTCAACTCGAAATTAAACCAGCTACTAATGAGTCAAAATAAACTGACTAGCCAACTCAAGGAAGCTGTTAGAGTAAGGGCTAAAAATTGCTGTGAATATTGTCATTCACAAGAGAAATTTGCTACTCAAAGCTTTTCTATCGAACACATTTATCCTCTTAGTAAAGGAGGAGAAACAAAATTAGACAACTTGGCTTTAGCTTGTCAAGGTTGCAACAACCACAAATATAATAAAACTGAGGAAACAGATCCTGTTACTGGCAAAATAGTGTCTCTTTTTCATCCCAGACGGGAAAATTGGCAAGATAATTTTAGTTGGAATGATGACTACACCGCTTGCCAAAATCTAAACAAATTTCGACTTCATACTGGATTAACCAGTATGGGGTTAACGGCTAACCGCTCTATCTCCTCGCGTGTCAAAACGTCAAGAGAATACTTTCTCATAATTTGAATGCTGGCGTTAATGTCTGCATTCCATTTAATACCTTTACTACTCCTGAACAAACCCCGCTTGATTCTTTTTCCTTGATAATTTTTCTGTAACGTCGGTTGTTCTAAATCTAAAGCACTTGTTTTACTGGTATAACTCTCATTGACTTCAACCACTTTAATCCCTGCTAAACGAGCTTTATATGTAATTTTTTCAATCAGCTTGCTGTGAGGAATTTGAGTAAATGATTGATTGGTTTTCTTTCCTAAGTTAACAGATTGTTTCCAACCATCATTTTTGCCAATAACTAAAGTTCCTACCCGATTTGTTTCGAGAATTTCTACGACTATTTTACTGGTGTGGTGTAAAAAATTTTCGATTCTTTGATAGCGTTTTTGAGCTAGTGCTTCGATTCTCTTACTGCTTTTCTGCGTTTGGAGTAATTGAGACTGTAGTTTTGCCTTACGCTTATTATAGAATTGGTTAATACTTTTTAGTTTTCTTCCGTTAATCAATAGACCTCTTGCAAAAGTAGCGATCGCGAGCTAATTTGGACTCAAACAAAGTT
>CAYXWE010000615.1:0-3192 GCA_964468145.1 uncultured Pleurocapsa sp. | reverse complement strand
GCATCAGCCTGATATTCATTTTGCAACCATTTATAAAAAGCCGTGTATTGAGGATGGGGAGTTAAGTCTTTCTCAAACATCAACCGCATCGGATCTCCCGCAATACCCAGAGGTGGCTGTACTCCAATCCAAACATTTCCTAACTGAATACCACCGAGTTGAAATTCATCGCCGTAGGTTTTGATACCCGTACCTGTTAGAGACTGCCATTGTTTTTCTACCCTGTTAGTTTGCAAATATCCCAACCATTTCTCTAAAGTGCGAACATTTACTTGATTTACAGGAGTAATAGATTCGTCAGCTTCTTTTACCTGTTTGATTATTTCTTCTCCATCTTCAGGTAATTCTCCTACGTCGTAACCCTGGGCTTTTAATGCGCGAAGAAAGTTGAGCAAACTCTTTGGTACATTTAATAATGCTGCTGTACCCGTTGCCCCATAACCAGGAGGAAAGCCATATAAAATTACCGCCAGTTTTCTTTCTGGTGTTGGTGTTTGTCGTAAACCAATCCAGTTTTTGAGTCTGCCAGTAAGACGATGGAGTCTTTCGGGTATGAGGTAAATATCTTCTCCTACTAAACCACCTAGGGGGATAGTATCGATCGCACCATCGAGTTCGGGCAATGAATATAACACCACACTTTGTAAACCGCCAATTCCCTGACGAGTCCAAGAATAGATATCTTGAATCAGTAGAGGTGCAGCAACTATATAAGGTATGTTTTTCGCCGTGAGTATGCGTTTGGCTACTTCTACCTGTCTCCCTGCCTCCATCGAACCTGCAGGGCCACCAACAAGGGGAAAGCCAATGGTAGAAACGATCGCATCTACTTTGACTGCATCTGGTTTTAGAGATAATATTTCTTTATTACCCTGTTGTCTTTGTAATTGTTCGTAGGTAGTGGTCATCCTGTCTCTAACCGCTACATGACCTTCTACACCATTGATAAAGATGGGCAAGGGAATTAATCCCTGAGATTCAAAATGTTTGATTAATTGGGGAATATAAGGTTGTTTGGTAATGACGTGTTTGCGATATAACAAGATACCGATAGTTGGTCGTGGGGCTGTTTCATGGAACGACTTTACATACCATTCCAGATAATCTTGTGGCGATGTAAAATAACCCTGGTAAGTAGGATGCAGTAAACCCATATTTGGGGTTTCAATTAGTTGAGGTATCTCGCCAACGGTTAAACCAAGATATTTCTCTGCTAGCGTCCAACACATTCCCGCAACATTTTCTGTCCCCCCTGCATTCCAGTAGCCGTAGATAATCAACCAGTTACGAAGATCCTGTACTTTTTTTCCTGGAATATATTTCAATAATTTGGGACCAGTTTTAAGAAAGCTAATATAACCCGCCAGCTTATCTTCTTCCTTTGCGTTACCAAACTTACTCAGGATAAACTTAACGGGTTTGGGCATTCCTTTGGGCTTTTCGCCGATCGCAAATTTACCCAACTGAGTCAGACTAATTAATTCTAAGGCAGATTCAAAAACTAACCTAATCGGAATATCTTTAACCCTTTCCCGCAACCAGATAACTTGGTCGTAATCAAATACCAAACTAGCAAAAAAGACATCCGCAGACTGTAGGGCAGTTTCTACTACACTAGGAGAAGTTGTAATGTCGCGATCGCTAAAAAAGATTACCTCTAGCCCCTCGCACCGCGCCATCGCCATCTCAGCAGCTTTTCGATAGAGGTTAGTGTTAAAAGATTCAAATCCTGCGATCGCAACAATACGTTTCATATATGCCTATGCTTAAAGTTTCTTTATATATAACTATAATTGTAAAGAAATTCCCAAGATAAGGCTAGAAGAGGGATTTTAGGAAATGCGAGCGTAAATATTAGCTAACTGCTTCTTACAAGATTTATTTTTACTGACAGGAATAAAAGTAGGACATAGCAGAAAACTGGATTGCGATCGCCCTAAGAAGCGATCGGACGCAAGATCGCCCTAGCTAAACCACCATCGCCATCTTTTAATTTTATTGGCAGACAAATTAACTCATACTCCCCAGGTTCTACTTGAGATAAATCCAAACCTTCGATCGCCCAAATTCCCGAACCCAACAGAGCATGATGTACGTCGATTACATTACCTTGATAACCACCAACCGATAAATAATCTACCCCCACGGTGCGGATTTTTTTCTGGGCTAAATATTGAGCAGCATTGGTGGATATATGAACAAAATTTGACACAAACTTATCAGACTTTAGCGCGCCATCGCTGTTTTTAGTTTTAAATAAAATCCTTTCCCCCTGCTGTATATTGTAAGGTTCGATTTCTGCCACCTTAATCTGCTTAGGATCTTTAATTTCGATTACCCTTGCTCTACCTATTGTTGCATCCAAGGGCATACGGTCGATACCCATACCACCTTTAATAAAGTGATTGATACCATCTACATGAGTACCCGTATGAGTACCGATAGTTAACTGAGAAACATTGCAGACATCTCCATGTGCCAAACACTGACTTGGTTTGACTTCAACCGCAGGATTATCTGGCCAGTAAGGCATTTGCGGGTGTATGGTCAGAGAAATATCAATCCAGTTTAATTCGCTCATAGTTGAATACCTATTAATTAATAATTAGCCCAAGATAAAATTTTCCGCAGTCTCATCATCGTCCAAATTTTTAGCCCTGGCAGTTGTTAAACTAGATGCTGCTGCATTCCACGACCAACCATCATTCTCTACTAAAGCTAAGAGCAACTTACGTCTGGTGCTAATTTGCTTCATTGCTTTAATATAAGCGGAGTCTTCCACTGTGGGAATGCCTTTATTTCTGAGTAGATTTAATGGCAACAAAGGAGGTTCTTTCTCACTCGGCTTAATATAATCTGATTTGAGAGTGGTCAAAAAAGCTGCACAAGAACGACGAACTGGAACTAGAGTAGCCGGATCGGGTCTATATTCTAAAGGTACGGCATATTGCAAAATATTCATTGCCTCATCTAAAGCTGCAATGCTCAATGCCAAACAACGCGATCGCAATGGTGTATGAAAATAATGCAATACGGGATAGGTTAGATGTTTTTCTCCCAACGAAACGATCGACGTTGTAAGATTTATTAAATGTTGCTCCAAATTACCAAAATCTTTACCATTCCAGGATTTAGTTAAAATTTCGTCGGCAGTACCCCCCAAGCAGGAAATACTCACCGCCAAAATTCGCT